>CAZVMY010000090.1:0-8431 GCA_964628955.1 uncultured Methylocystis sp. | reverse complement strand
CGGCCACCGGATCACGGATCTGGTCACGGTCAACGGAACCTGGGGCCTGGTGCGGGCCTCGTCCAACAAGCCCGAACTCGTCGTCGTCGTCGAGAGCCCGACGTCGGAGGCGCGCATGCGGGCGATGTTCGCCGCCGTCGACGAGGTACTGCGCGTGAGTCCGGAAGTCGGCGCCTACAACCAGACGATCTGAATCCGGCGCGCGGCGGCGATCAGGTCTTCGCCGCGCATTCCTTGATGACGCCGTTGTCGTCGCGCTTGATCTTGTAGGTATTGGCGTCGTTGGTCGCGCGCGGTGGCATAAGGATTTTGCCCGGAAGGTCAAAGTCAGTCTTCAGAACGTATTTGAATGGCGGCGAATAGGGCAATACCACTTCCGCCATGATCCAGTTCGACTTGGCGTTCTTCAATGCGGACTGCTCGGGCGGAAGCGTATAGGCATCGCAGGATGCCAGCTGCGGACTCTTCGTCCAGGTGATCAGGTTGCCGTCGGCGTCGCGCGTCTCGCTCCAGTCCACGTAGACTTCGAGCGCCGCGTTGACGCCGAGGCTGGTGATGCGGATCTGGATGTTGGTCGGCTCGACGGGATGAAGGATCGGACCCGCCGATCGAGCGATGTCCGCGACCTCGGTATTCTTGAGCGTCTTGTACTGGCCGCTGACGTCGGCGACCGTGCGCGCGATGAGTTCGACCCGACGGCTCGCCGACAGACCGTTCGAGACCTCGACCAGTCCGAGGAAGATGATCAGCATCACGGGGACGAGGATCGCGAATTCGATGGCGGCAACCGCCTCGCGCGCGCTCGCGAAGCGACGGACGAGCTGCCAGCCGCCGCCGGGAAGGCCGTGCAGTCCGCGCCGCGAATACGGTGACGCCGGTCTCATTGTGCGTAGGGCTCGTTGCGGAACACCGCGGTGGATGCCAGAAGCCGGGTATTGTTCTGGCCATTGGCGAAGGCGTCCGAGATGAAGGTCGTGTAGATCGGAAGGTTATAGTACGCCCGAACGGCCATCATGTCGCCAGCCTGACCGAAATCGACCGTACAGTTCGTCTTGTCGACCGACTTGTCCGGATTCTGTTTGGTGAGGACGTCCACGGCGGTGAAAGTCTTGACCGGCGCGATGCAGACTTCGACCTTTCCGCCGTCGAGAAAGACGGGCATGTAGGTTTTCAGCTTGTCGATGAACAGCGCCTTCTTCTGTGCAGGGCTGGTCGCTCCCTGCGATTGAGCGGTTTCGGACATCGATCCCGTGAACACCTCGCGACTGGCCCTCGAGACGCTCGCGTCGAGGTACGACGAGGCGAAGTACATCAGCGAAACCTCGAGGATCCCGAAGACGAGCATGAAGAAGGGGATGGCGATGATCGCGAACTCGACGGCGGTGACGCCGTTCTCGTCGGTCCGGAGCCGGCGAACCACGCGGATGACGCGAAAGTCGGTCGTCCCGTCGAGCAGTCGCGCGAGCAAGCGTCGCAAGGCAGGTCCCCCAGAGCAACCGGCGGAGGAGCGGTGGTCGCCCGCCTCCAACCGTTGCGATGACGATAGAGGAGGCTGCTTGACCGCCGGTTAGCGCGGACCGCGAGATTCCGGCCGCCGAGGTAATCGGCGGTTAACCGCCACCGTCTTCACGGCGCCTTCTGCGTGGCAAGTCCGTTCCGTGCGGTGATCTGCGCTTCCTGCCGGTTGAAGAACGGACGGTCATCGCCGATTGCCACGGTCGGCGAGCAGGCGGGATTGCAGGCGTAGGTCTCGCGGTCGCCGCCCTTGAACACCGTGACGGTTCCGGCCGACCCATCGGTGACCTTGAGGATCAGTTCCACGATCGGCTTTCCCTGAGCATCGAGGGCGATCATGTTGGTCGTCCCGGCGCTCTTCCCGGTGATCACCGCAACGTTGCCGGACTTTGGAAAGCTGATGTCGGCGAAGGTCGGATTGCCGATCACGATCGTCGACGTCCCGTTCGGCACGGCGATGATCGAGGCGCGGTCGAGCGTCAGGAGCAGGTCGGCAGCGCTGGACGGACCGGCAACCGCCAGACCGAGGAGCAGCGCCAGCATGGCGGGCGCCCGGTTATCGACGGCGAGCATGGGCCTCATCACGATCCTCTGGCGTCTGACCTGGACTTGCAGCGCACCACAATAAGGCTTCGAATGGTAAACGACTCGCTAAGACTCTCCCTCGGAAGCCCTCGTTTCCTCATCCTGCGGTGCGAAGGATGCGCGTAGCGCGTCCATGCCTGATCGAAGAGCATCCCTCGAGGCTCGGCTTCGCCTCGCACGAGGCGGACTCTCTGAAGCGGCAGTGCGGATGCGATCTCCGTGGGGGGGGAATCGCGGCCGTGTCGCTGCGCCTGCCTTGATTAAGCAACGCTGAATCGAAGCCAGCGGATACCAATGTTCGCGATCACGAACCGGTAATTACTGCGCTCATCGCAAACAGTGCAAAATTAACTAAAATTCGTCCGCAAGCATCGGCCCGGCGATTATTGAATCAATTTAACGGTCGTTCAAGACTTGGCGGCTAACCATCGAGACGGTTCCGGCGGATCCTGTGAAGCCATGGCCGACGGTCGAACCACCAACGGAGTTAGGAGCAAGCCATGAAGACCCTCTTCTCGCGTTTCGCCAAGGACGAGTCCGGCGCCACCGCCATCGAATACGGCCTGATGGCCTCGCTGATCGCCGTCGTGATCATCGTCTCGGCCCAGGCACTCGGTACCAACGTTTCCGGCGTGTTCAACAACATCGCTGCCAACATCAAGTAACTCGGTCGATCTCAGGACCGGCAGTTTTCGATTTCGGCGGCCTCGGCCGCCGAAATTCTTTGCGCCTCGGAACCTGTCTGCAAACTCTCGGTTCCTCATGCTGGGGAGCGAAAGAGCGCAGCGAGCGAGCCTCGAAGGATGCTCGCAGGGCGACTGGAGCGGCTCAGGACCATCCTTCGAGGCTCGGCTTCGCCTCGCGCCTCGGGACGAGGCGTTTCCAAACGGTCTCTCGGGCACGCCAGGCGCTTAACGATCGCGAAACGGCCTCCCGCTAATTTTCGACGAGTGCTCTCGGGAGACGACACATGTCGGCGATCGATCTCGTCATCCTCTCGATCTTCCCCGGGTTGCTCGCGTTTGCCGCGTGCAGCGACCTCGTCTCCATGCGCATCTCCAACAAGGTCTCGATCGGCCTGATCGCGGCGTATCTCCCGGTCGCTTTCGCCGTCGGTCTTCCGGCGGCCGTCATCGGCTGGAGTCTGCTTCTCGGCCTGATCGTCCTGGCGCTGACCTTCGGCCTGTTCGCGCTCGGCTGGATCGGTGGCGGCGACGCCAAACTGATGTCCGCCACCTCGGTCTGGTTCGGCTTCTCGTCGGTGTTCGACTACGTGCTCACGGCCTCGATCCTGGGCGGTGTCCTGACGCTGGTGCTTCTCATGGCGCGGCGTGAGATCCTGCCGTCGGCCCTGATGCGCCTGCGCTGGGTGGCGCGCCTCCATGACGAGAAGACCGGCATTCCGTATGGCATCGCGCTCTCGGCGGCGGGACTGCTGCTCTATCCGTCGACGCCGATCTGGCAGCGCGCGGTCGGGCTCTGACGCCACACGCCGCCGTGACCCGATACCGGCGAATTGCATACGTCTCGTTAACCATAATTTGACGAAAGGCTGCTGAACTCCCTCTCAGCATCGGCGCTTCGCCGGCCTGTTTCCGAGTTCAGCCATGAAACCCGCCCGTCTCATCGTCATTGGTGTCGCCGCGGTTGCCGGCCTGGGCGCGGCCTACGTGATGTCGCAGCTCAACCGTCAGCCGGCATCGGTCGTGCAGCAGGTCGTGCAGAACATCAGGACGACCGAGGTTCTCGTCCTCGCGAAAGAAATCCAGCTTGGCGCGACCGTGACGCCCGCCGATCTGCGCTGGCAGGAATGGCCACAGGCCGCAACCTCCCCAGGCATGATCCTGCGTGCGGACGTGCCCGGAGCCCTCGAAGATATCGCCGGGTCGATCGCGCGGGCGCCGTCGCTGGCGGGCGAGCCGGTCCGGCGCGACCGCTTCATCAAGGGTGCCGGCGCCGGCTACCTCTCGGCCGTGCTCCCCTCCGGCAAGCGGGCCGTCGCGATCGTGATCGACAACCGGGGCGCCGCGACGGCCGGCAACTTCATCCTGCCGAACGACCGTGTCGACGTCGTGCGCACGAGCCGGGACGACGAAGCGGTGAAGCTGGGCCTTCCCGATGCATTCGTCAGCCAGACGATCCTGCAGAACATCCGCGTTCTCGCCATCGGACAACGGCTCGAGGAGCGCGGCGGCGAGAAGTTCGTGGTCGGTGAAACCGCGACGCTCGAGCTCGACCCGCGCCAGGTCGAGATCGTCGCGCAGTCGCAGCGCTCCGGCCAGCTCACCCTGTCGCTACGCAGCATGGTCGACGCCGCGAAAGCACCGGAACCGACCGGCGATTCGAACGCGCTCACGATCGTGCGCTTCGGTCAGTCGCAGAACATCCAGCAGAAGAAGTGAGCCGCGTCATGCAGCCCTCGATCGCGCCACGCCTCCTCACGCCGAGCGGCGCGCGCCTTGCGAACCTCGCGACGCTGGCCGCCGGCGCCGGCGCCCTCGCCCTGGCCACCACGGGTTGGGCTGCCGCACAGGGCCGCGCGCAGACGAAGCTCGATCAGTTCCCCACGACGCAGTCGCCACGATTGAGCGCCACCGCCATCGACGGCGCACTGGCCCGCAAGATCGACATCGGCGTCGGCAAGTCGATCGTGGTCGAACTGCCGCGTGACGCGAAGGAGGTCTTCGTCTCGAACCCCTCGGTCGCCAACGCCGTCGTGCGCTCGGCCCGGCAGCTTTTCCTGATCGGCATCTCTGCCGGTTCGGCCACCGTCTTCGCCATGGACGCCGACGGCCGGCAGATCGCCGCCTTCGAGATCGTCGCAGGCCGCGAGATCGACGTTCTTCGCCAGCTGCTGCGGACGGCGCTGCCGACGTCGCGCATCGACGTCCAGTCGGTCGCGGAAACCATCGTCCTCACCGGCGAAGTCGACACGGTCCTCGAGGCGCAGAAGGCGATCGACATCGCACGCGGCTTCATCGGCTACACCTTCGTCGGACCCTCCGGCGCCCCCACGGGCGGAACGGTCACCGGCGGCACGGTCATCGAAGGGCGGGTGGTCAACTCGATGGTCGTTCGTGCCCGCGATCAGGTCATGCTGAAGGTCACGGTCTCCGAAGTTCAGCGCACGGTGCTGAAACAGCTCGGCGTCGACATCAACGGCGGCTGGGAGATCGCCGGCAAGACGCTGGCGTTCCGCAACCTGCCGCCGCTGACCGGATCGAGCCAGAACATCGGCCCGTCACAGGGCATCGGCGCCGCCTTCGGCAACGCGTTTCCCAACAACCGCGACATCAACGTCCGCGCGATGGAGCGGCTGGGCGTGCTGCGCACCCTTGCGGAACCGACGCTGACGGCCGTCAGCGGTGAGACCGCCACTTTCTTCGCCGGCGGCGAGATTCCGGTACCCGGCACCGCGACCTGCCCGACGGGCCGGTCCCAGTCACCCAACAACGTTCGTTCGGAATGCGACGTGCAGAACGACTTCCGCCGCTATGGCGTGCAGCTCATCTTCACGCCGGTCGTGCTCTCCGAAGGCCGCATCAGTATGCGGGTTTCGACCGACGTAACCGACGTCGATTACGACCGGGGCGCGACGATCGCCGGCGCGGCCAATATCCCGGCCTTCCGGGTCCGCCGTCAGGAGACCACGATCGAACTGCCCTCCGGCGGCAGCCTCGTCACCGCCGGCCTGATCCAGCAGACCAACCGCCAGGTGATCAACGGCCTTCCGGGCCTGATGAACATCCCCATCCTCGGCACGCTGTTCCGCTCACGCGATTACCAGCGCCAGGAGACGGAGCTGATGATCATCGTGACGCCCTACATCGCCAAGCCGGTCTCGGCCAAGGCGCTGTCCCGACCGGACGACGGCTTCATCGACGCGAGCGACCCGACCGCGAACCTCATGGGCCGCTTCAACCGCATCTACGGCGTCGCCGGGGCGGCGCTGCCGCCGCAGGCCTACAAAGGCAAGTTCGGCTTCATTCACGATTGACGGCGCGGGCCGAGCCGGCTGCGCCCAGAGCGAGAGAGTTCTCCGATGAGCAGACCCGAAACGAAGCGCGAGAGGACGATGGCGGTTGGTGCCCCCCGTCTTGCGCTCGCCGTCCTGGCCCTCGCGGGTCTGGCGGCCTGCCAGAAGAAGGGCGACCCGTTCGTCACCAACGGCATCGAGCACGACTATCGCCTGCGGCACCCGATCCGGGTCAGCGAGGTGCCGATCACGCTCGACGTCTTCGCCGTCCGCCAGGGCAGCGGCCTCGACACGCGCCAGGCCGAGGCCGTTCGAGGCTTCGCCGGCCGCTGGCGGCGGGAGGGCAGTGGCCCGATCACGGCCTTCGTCCCGTCCGGCCGATCGACCGCCAACGCCCAGGCCACGCTGCATGAAATCCGCCGGAACCTCGCAGCGGGGGGCGCCACAGGCTCGATGTCCATCGCGAGCTATCAGCCGGCGAACCCGGCCGAGGCAGCCGCGATCAAGCTGAGCTACGTCGGCCTGACCGCGCGGACCACGAACCCCTGCGGGCAATGGCCGGACGACATCGGCGACGGGCAGGGCGTGCGCGGCTGGGAGAACAAGCAGTACTGGAATTTCGGCTGCAGCTACCAGCAGAACTTTGCGGCCCAGATCGCCGATCCGCGCGACCTGATCACGCCGCGCGAGGAGACGCCGGTCGACACCCAGAAGCGGACCAACGCGATCAATTCCATCCGCGGCGAGGGCTTCTCCGGCAACGATCCCTCGACCGTCTACCGCCGACCTTCGGCAAACATTTCGGGGATCGTGCAATGATCGCGCTCGGCGCCGCCTCGGACTCCGCCCTGGCGGCCGATGCCCGGGATCCGGCACGGCAGCAGATCATGCCGCTGCCGCGGATCGCGATCCAGGCATTCTGCGAGCTGCCCGATCTCGCGGCCACGATCCAGTCCGCCGCGCTCGACCGGCGCGCGGAACGGGCCCATGTCAAGGTGCAGATGGGCGGTGCTGCCGCCTGTCTCGAGGCTTTCCGTGCGCAGCCCACGCCGAACGTGATCATCATCGAGGCGATGAGCGACCGCGGTCTGCTCCTCGCCCAGCTCGACGAACTCGCTTCGTACTGCGACGAAGGCACCAAGGTCGTCGTGGTCGGTCATGTGAACGACGTGATCCTGTATCGCGAACTGATGCGTCGGGGCGTGAGCGACTACCTGATCGCGCCGGTGCCGGTCCTCGATCTCCTGAAGGCGCTCTCCGACCTGTTCGGCGCGCCGGACGCCGAGCCGCTCGGCCGCGTGATCGCGGTCATGGGATCGAAGGGCGGGGTTGGCGCCTCGACGATCGCGCACAACATCGGCTGGTCGATCGCGCGCCAGCTCCAGATCCAGACGGTCATCGCCGACCTCGATCTTCCGTTCGGAACCGCCGGCCTCGACTTCAACCAGGACCCGCCGCAGGGGATCGCCGAGGCGGTATTCTCGCCGGAGCGGCTGGACAGCAACTTCGTCGATCGCCTGCTCTCGAAATGCAGCGACAACCTCACGCTGCTGGCCGCGCCTGCCACGCTCGATCGCCAGTACGATTTCCAGGAAACGACCTTCGACGCCCTGCTCGACCTGCTGCGGGCCTCGACGCCGTGCATCCTGCTGGACGTGCCGCACATGTGGACGGCGTGGTCACGGCGCATGCTGGTCGGGGCCGATCAGGTCGCGCTCGTGTGCGCGCCCGATCTTGCCAATCTGCGCAACGCGAAGAGCATCCTGGACGTTCTGCGTCAGGCGAGGCCGAACGACCAGAAGCCGATCCTGATCATGAACCAGGTCGGCGTACCCAAGAAGCCGGAGATCGCGACCGCCGACTTCGCCAAGGCACTCGACCTCGAACCCTCGGCGGTGATCCCGTTCGACGCACAGCTCTTTGGAACCGCCGCCAACAACGGCCAGATGCTGTCCGAGGTCGCCTCCAAGAACAAGGCTGCCGAGACGCTCGCGGAGGTCGCACGCCTCCTCACGGGACGCGGCGAGACCCGGCAGGCACGCCGCTCGATGCTTCAACCCTTCCTGCAGAAGCTGGGCGTAAAGAAAGCGTAAACCCGCTGGCGCTTACACAGTCAGGGAAAAGATTGTCTTGAAACCGGTCGGCCTGGGAAGGGGAGAGGATGTTCGGTAAGCGCGCAAACCTCGCGGGATCCGTGCCGCTGCCCGCCAAGCCCGCTCCCGCTCCGGTTCCTCGCGTGCAGGCGAACACGCCGTCTGCCCAGCTGCTGACGCCCGGCCCCGTGTCCGTGCCGGCTCCGGCTCCCGTGCGCCGGTCCGACGAGTACTTCCAGACGAAGAGCATGATCTTCGGCGC
>CAZVMY010000089.1:8549-8855 GCA_964628955.1 uncultured Methylocystis sp. | reverse complement strand
ACGACGCCGCCGAAGGCCGAGACCGGGTCGCAGCGCAGCGCCTTCGCATAGGCCTCCATTAGTGTCGGTGCGGTCGCGACGCCACACGGGTTGGCATGCTTGATGATGGCGACGGCGGCCGACCGGTCCGGGTGGAACTCCGCGACCAGCTCGTAGGCCGCGTCGGTGTCGTTGAGATTGTTGTAGGAAAGCTGCTTTCCCTGGACCTGCCGTGCGGTGGCGACGCCTGCGCGACGGTCCGCGGTCCGGTAGAAGGCCGCCTGCTGGTGCGGGTTCTCGCCGTAGCGCAGCACCTCTGCCAGCTTT
>CAZVMY010000089.1:0-8539 GCA_964628955.1 uncultured Methylocystis sp. | reverse complement strand
CGATGACCCTGTCCACAGGCGCCACCTCGCCGGTCGCGCTCGCGAACCAGCTGGAGACTGCTGCATCATAGGCGGCGGTGAGGCCATAGGCGCGGGCCGCCAGCCGGCGGCGCATCGTCAGCGTGGTCGCGCCGCCATGAAGATCGAGCTCGTTGAGCAGAGCCGCATAATCGCGGGGCGCGACGATCACGACGACGTCATCGTGGTTCTTCGCGGCAGCGCGGATCATCGCCGGGCCGCCGACGTCGATCTGCTCTATGCAGGTCGCTGCATCCGCGCCGGCGGCGACCGTCGCCTCGAAGGGGTAGAGGTTGCAGACGAGCAGGTCGATGGGCTGGATGCCGTGCGCAAGCATCGCCGCCTCGTGCTCGGGATGGCCGCGTCGGCCCAGCAGCGCGCCGTGCACCTTGGGGTGCAGCGTCTTGACGCGGCCGTCCATGATCTCGGGAAATCCGGTCAGATCCGCGACGTCGCTGACCGTCAATCCCGCCGCGGCGAGGGCGTCACGCGTGCCGCCCGTCGAGACGAGCGCAATGCCGTGCCGGGCGAGACCCTTCGCGAGGTCGATGAGGCCCATCTTGTCTGAGACGGACAGAAGGGCGCGCTGCACGCGGCGAAGTTCGGAGGGCATTGGAAGGCTCAAGCTTGCGGGCGCGGGAGTCGCCCGATACCATGGGGCGCCCAGTGGTCAAACGAGCGGGCGCGGAATCCGCGTGAACGCCCACGCCACGCTACGGCTCTCGCCGCTTCGTGCCTCCACAACGATCTGCAACGTCCGGCGCGTGCCGTCGACGCCGGCGAAGAACACGCTCTCCTCCAGCGCCACGGAACGCCCACCGGCCTCGAACTGCCAGGTCTCGCCGGTCGACAGCCGCAGGAGCACCGTCTCCCCGTCGACGACCGTCGCCGCGACGGCGGGATGCAGGTGAAACCTGATCGCGAAGGGATGGTCCGGGAGGTCGCGTCCGGCCCTCGCCGGCTTCAGGATATCCTCGCCCTCCAGCCTCGAACCGTCGGCGCCGAGGGCGAACTGCCGCTCGTGCACGACGCCGAAGCCGGGGCCGTAGCCGTCGTGACTGGCGACCAGCAGCGTACCCTGCGCCGTCCTGGCGCGATGCACCGGTACCGTCCGGGGTCCTGCGAGGACGAGCGGTCCGTCGGGGTCGGCAGCGAGGTGCGGCGGCTCGAACCGGCAGGACGAGGTGTCGGCAACGGCCAGCGTGGAATGGGCGGCCGTCGCACGGGCGAGCTGCACCAGCTGCGGCCGGCCTGCATGAGGCGCGCCGCAGTTCACGATCAGGCGGTGCGCGCCGACCGACATTTCGAACGACAGGCAGCCGGCGTGGCATCGCGCCGATTCGGGCGGTGGCGGCGGCGGCCCGGTGTCGGCGATGAGCACGACGTCGCCGGCGGTGACGCGCTGATAGCCCGTGTATGGCGCGTTCTCGGCCGCGCCGGCCTGGGTATAGTCATAGGCCAGCACCGCCGCGACCAGGTCCGCCGGCGTCGACCCGGCGCCGTTGAACAGCGCCAGTGATCCGTCGCCGTGCCGCATCATCCGCAGCATCGGGATGAGCCGGTCGACGACGCTCACGATGCCCTCGGGAGGAGCAAGCCGCCGCGCGGTGAATCCCTGCCGCAGCGGCAGGAGATCGAGCAGCAGCTCGACGATGATCGCCGGATTGCGGCTCAGCAGGCCGCCGTCGGGTTGCACCTGATCGGCGAGCGTCTCCGCGAGCTGGGTGGACCAGCGCTTCAGCTGCGATTCCATGCCGGACGCGCATAGACCGAAGTAGTTCAGCGCGAGCAGCGCGAACAGCTTCTGCTCGCCGGTTTCGAAGGCCGGAAGTCCGGTCGCGAGACGGCGCGCCTGACGGGCGAGCGAGCGAATGAAGCGCTGGTAGGCGGCCGAGTCCGCGCCGTCGAGGATCAGCGGCGATTGCGTCAGCCAAGCCATGAGCCGCCGCGCCGCGACGAGCGGTTCTGCCGCATGACCATGGGGATTGTCGCCGACACGCTCGATCCAGTCGAGCACGAGCGCGCGGCCATTGACCCGGGCCAGCACGGTATCGGCGGCTCGCAGATGCCTCAGCCAGCCGAAGCCGTGCAGTTCGCGGGCGAACAGCGCCGAAGGCGGCTCGATCTCGAACGGCGAGGCACCATGCGTGGTCGCGATCCGGCCGCCGAGGGACAGATGACCTGCATAAATGTCGCTGGCGACCGTTGGATCGCTGGTGCGGATGTCCTGCGGCGCGATCAGAAGCCGCTCCGGCACGGCGCTACCGAGCGCGCCAGCCGTCCGGGTGACGGCCACAGCAGCGCGCCGCATTCCGCGTCCGGCCGCACGGCCCAGGCTCCGCAGCTGGTCGATCTTGGTGGTCAGGCCGGCCTCTTCGGTTCCGTGGTCGCAACGTCCCGATGCTGCCGCGGCGGGAAGCGCGCGTCCGCTTCCGGGCCGTTCCGGCGAACGCTTGGTTATCTGAGTCTAGATGCAATCACGACAGGCGTCCAAGACGGGCAGCGAAGAAGCCGTCGAGACCGCCGATGCGGTCGCCCTGGTCGGGGAGATGGGCGGGCAGGGTACGCAGATCGCCATCGGCGTTCAGGCATTGATCCAGCCCGCCGATCTCGACGGCGGTGACCGGAATGCGCCGGAACGCGCCATGGTCGGCCAGGAAGCTCGCGATCTGCCGCTCGCCTTCCTCCGGCTCCAGCGAGCACGTGGCATAGACCAGCCGGCCGCCTGGACGCACGAGGGTGGCCGCATGGCGCAGCAACCGCCGCTGCAGATCGGCGAGGCGCAGCAGATCCTCGGCCGTCCGCGTCCAGAGCACGTCGGGATGGCGCCGCACGGTGCCGGTCGCCGAGCAGGGTGCATCGAGCAGCACCGCGTCGAACGGGGGAGCCTCGAACGTGGTCGCGTCGGCGACGAGGCTCTCCGGATGGAGATCGAGGCGCGCCATGTTCGCGCGCAGTCGTTCGAGCCGGGCCGCCGAGCGGTCGATGGCGACCACCTGCGCGCCGGCGGCCGCGAGCTGCGCGGTCTTGCCGCCGGGCGCTGCGCACAGGTCGAGGACGCGTTCCCCCGGCAAAACGTTCAGGAGCCTCGCGGGGAGCGCCGCCGCGGCGTCCTGAACCCACCAGCGACCTTCGGCGAAGCCCGGCAGTTCGGTGACGAGACGGCGGCCGGCGAGCCGCAGCGATCCGGTCGGCAGGGCCACGGCGCCGAGCCGCGCCGCCCAGTCGGCCGGATCGGCGCCCGGCGCGAGCGACAGATCGAGCGCCGGTTCCTCGCGATGCCTGGCCGCGATCGCTGTCGCGAGCGGTCGCCCATAGGCCCTGATCCAGCGCGCGGCGAAAAACGGCGGCGTGTCGGTTTCCAGCGGGTCGGCCGCGGCCAGAACAGCCTCCTTCTCGCGGGCGATCCGGCGGAGCACTGCGTTCGCCAAGGGTGCGTAGTGACGGGCAAGCCCGTCCTCGCGCACGAGTTTCACCGCCGTGTCGACCGCGCCATGGTCCGCGACATCGAGAAACAGGATCTGTGCGACAGCGGCGATGAGGATCGGCTCGAGCTGGCCGGCGCGGGGCGGCAGACCGCTCGCGAGCCGGCCGGACAGCGCCGATCTCACCGTCCCCAACCGCCGCAGCGCCGTAAGGCAGATGGCACGCACGAGGCCCCGATCGGCGACCGACAGCGCCTGGTAGGCGGACTCCGACGTCAGGCGTTCGAGACGCTCGTCCAGGGCGAGACGACGCCCGATGACGTCGTGCAGCACCTCCACCGCCAGACGGCGGCTCTCGAGGCCGGACGCCCCTGCGCCGAGAGCCTGGCGCGCCGGAGGCGTCCCAGCCCTCCTCATGCCCCGGCGTCCATCCTGGAATCACCACCGGTCGGCATGCACGCCGCCACGAGCAGCCGCATATGTTCCGGCACCGGTGCCTCGGCCCGGACCGGACGGCTGCCGGGAACCGGCACCACGATGCTGCGCGCGTGAAGCTGCAGATGCGCCGCGATTGCGCGTGCCCGGTCACCCCCGTAGAGTGCATCGCCCGCGATCGGATGACCGAGTTCGGCGCAGTGCACGCGCAGCTGATGGGTCCGCCCCGTCAGGGGCCGCAGTTCCAGGAGCACCATGCCGTCGCCGCGACCCAGGACGCGCCAGAGCGTGACCGACGGATCACCGTCGGGCGAGGCGCGCATCCACCAGGATCGGCGGTCGTGGCCGCGCTTCGCCAGAGGCAGGTCGATCCTGCCTTCGTCGGCCCGCGGCTCGCCGGCCGCGATCGCCCAATAGGTCTTCTCGACGAGGCCGTTGCGGAACAGCTTGCCCAGCCGCGCCAGCGCCGCCTTGTCGCGCCCGAGCACGAGACAGCCCGAGGTGTCCTTGTCGAGCCGGTGCGCGAGGCCCGGCGGTTCGCTCCGGTCGAAGGCGAGCCGCGTGAAATGGGCTTCGAGGTTGTCGCCCCGGCCCGGCCCCTTGTGCACGGCGATGCCGGCAGGCTTGTCGAGGATCAGCATGGCTGCGTCGCGATGCAGCACGCGGTCCGGGAGTTCGGCTGGATCGAACGTTGGCATTTGCGGGAGTGCTACCCTAAATCGGTGGTGATTACAGGCAGCATGGACGGATCGCACCATGAATGACCGCGTTGAACCCGGCTCGGAACGCGGCGCCGGGACCGCCGGCCAGCCGCCGGCCTCCCCACGCCCGGTCAGCCCGGCCGCGCGCCGGGCGCTGGCGGAGGCGGCCGAACGTCGCGCCGCCCAGATCGAGCGCGAAAAGGCGCTGGCGACCGGGGCCGAACACCGGGGGCGAGGCGGGCCGGACCCGGTGCGCTACAGCGACTGGGAGGTCAAGGGCCTCGCGACGGACTTCTGAAATCTCGAATAGGTGTTTTAGCCTTTTATAGGTTGATAGTCCTTTGTGCGTCTGCTATGACCGCCGTCGGGAGATCGGCGGATGTCGTTTCGGGTGGTCAGAAGCGTCACGTGCAGCAGATGGCGTCCGATCGCGCGGCCCGCGCTCCTTGTTTTCGTCACCGGCCTGTTCGTGCTCATCTCGTTCGTCTTCATCTCGCTGATGGCGATGCCGTTCGTGGTCGCCCGCGATCGGCCGCGCCTGGCCGTGGCAACGCCCGACCCGGCTCGCGATGCCGGTCCGGCCGGGCGGGAGGACGGCGGGGCCGGCGCGGAGCGGTCCAGCCGGCGTCTTGCCGGTCCCGTCAATGCGGCCGTCGTGGCGGTGATCGACGGGGATACCGTCGAGGTCCGCGCGCTCGTCTGGATCCAGCAGGAAGTCGTGACACGGGTACGGCTGCGCGGCATCGATGCGCCCGAACTCGCGGGGCGCTGCCCGGCCGAAACCAGGCGCGGCACCGAGGCGCGCGACGCGCTCGCCGGCCTCGTCACAGGCACCATGGTCCGGCTGACCGAGATCGAGCCCGACAAATACGGCGGTCGGGTCGTGGCCCGCGTCATCCTCGCCGATGGCCGGGAGGCCGGCGAGGCGCTGGTCGCGCTGTCGCTGGCCCGACCCTACGCCGGCAAACGCCGGCAATCGTGGTGCGGCTGAAGGCCCGCGATCACGATCGCGCCCGACGCGAATTGCCGTTTCCGCGGCGGCTGGTCCTGAACTAGGGTCCGCGCCGCGGTGCGGAATCAGCCGACCGCCCGGGAGCGGAGACGTCATGACACCGCGCGAGACGCGCCAGCTCGAAGCCGTCCGCCGCCTCCTCGGGCATGTGGGGATGCTCCTCCAGTCCGACCTGCACGTCCGGCTCTGGACTGGCGAGGTCGTGCCGCTCGGCGCCGGTGCGGACGGCACGGTGGGTATCCGCGTGGCGGGACCGCAGGTGCTCACCGCCCTCCTGAGGCGGCCGCAGCTCGATACGGTGATCCGGCTGTTCGCGGCCGGCGACCTCGCCATCGAGGGCGGGACGCTCCTCGACGTGGCGGCCCGGCGTGGCAGCGCCCGGACGAGAGGCTTCGCGCGGCGGCTCGACAAATGGCTCGCGGCGCGCGCTCTGGCGCCGTTTCTGCTCGGCTCCGCCACGACGGCGGCCGACGAGGGGTTCAGGGGACAGGCGGCCGCGAGCGTCGACGCCGGACGCGACGACAAGGCGCTGGTCCAGTTCCATTATGACCTGTCGAACGCGTTCTATGGCCTCTTCCTCGATCCGGAGATGGTCTATTCCTGCGCCTATTTTCCGGACGCTACGACCACGCTCGAGGAGGCGCAGCGCGCCAAGCTCGACATGATCTGCCGCAAGCTGCGTCTGAAGCCGGGAGACAGGTTCCTCGACATCGGCTGCGGCTGGGGCGGCCTCGTCTGCCATGCCGTGCAGCACTACGGCGTTACGGCGCACGGCGTGACGCTGGCCGAAGAGCAATTCGCTCTCGCCACGCGCAGGGCCGCAGAACGGGGTATCGCCGATCGCGTCACGATCGAACTCAGGGACTACCGCGCGCTCGATCGCTGGGAGAGCTACGACAAGATCGCTTCGATCGGCATGTTCGAGCATGTCGGCCTCGCCAACCACGCGACCTATTTCACCCAGATGCACCGGCTGCTCAGGCCGCGTGGGCTCTACCTCCACCATTGCATCGCGCGGCCCGACAAGCGCTCGAAATCGGCTTTCGCGCGGCGTCGCGCCGAGGTCGCCGCGATGCAGCGCTACATCTTTCCGGGCGGCGAACTCGATTCCATCGGCATGTCGGTGTCGAATCTCGAGCGGCACGGCTTCGAGGTCCACGACGTCGAGGCGTGGCGCGAACACTACGCCACGACCTGTCGCCTCTGGACCGAACGGCTGCATGCCCGGCAGGACGAGGCGGCGGCCGAGATCGGCTGGCCGAAGACGCGGCTGTGGCTCCTCTATCTGGCGGGCTGTTCCCTGGCCTTCCAGCGGGGGACGCTCAACATCTTCCAGACACTGGCGTCCAAACGCGACAAGGGTCCGAGCGGCCTGCCGCCGTCGCGCGCCGATCTGTATCGCTGATCCTTGTCTATCGCCGATCCTCCGGCGCCACCCGGTTCGCGCGCGGATGCGCCGCCCGGTAGCTCGCCATCAGATGCGCGGTGTCGACCGCGGTGTAGATCTGGGTCGTCGAGAGCGAAGCATGGCCCAGCAGTTCCTGAATGGTGCGCAGATCGCCGCCACGCGCCAGCAGATGCGTCGCGAAGGAATGCCGCAGCGCATGCGGCGTGGCGGTGTCCGGCAGGCCTAGCGCCCCGCGCAGCGCCGCCATCGCGAGCTGGATCGGCCGCGGCCCGAGCGGGCCGCCGCGGGCTCCGACGAACAGAGGTCCGCCGGGCGGCAGGGCAAACGGGCAGACCGCCAGATAGCCGTCGATCAGGCGCCGGACCTGCGGCAGGACCGGCACGTGGCGCATGCGGCCGCCCTTCCCGGTGATCCGCAGCGATGCGACCGTCTCGCCGGGTGCATCGCTGCGACGGAGTGACAGGGCCTCCGAGATGCGCAGTCCCGCGCCGTAGAGCAGTCCGAACACGGCCGCATCACGCGCAAGGACCCAGGGCTCGCGGACGTCGCCGGCGCGGGTCTGCGCATCGGTCACGGCCCGGGCAGCGCCGGCCGGCAACGGCTTCGGCAGGCCTTTCGCCAGACGCGGCGCTCGTATGGTGGCGAACGCGCCCGCGGACGCGACGCCTTCGCGGTCCAGAAACCGGAAGAATGACCGCAGCCCGGCCAGCTGACGCATCAGGCTGCGCCCGGCGACGCCGTCGTGACGGCGCTTGGCCATGAACGCTCGGATATCCTGTGGCGTCAGGTCGCCGATCGTCGCCAGATCGGTCGGCCGTCCGCGGTGCTCCGTGAGGAACGCCAGGAACTGCCGCAGATCGCGGGCATAGGCATCGAGGGTTTTGCCGCTGAGCCGGCGCTCGGCGCCCAGATGTGCCAGCCAGGCTGCGAAGAGCCGCGAAAGGTCGGGATTGTGGACCATCCGCCTACCCTGCGCCCGGGGTTGCTAACGTCCGGTTGCCAGGCCGGCGCGACGGCGCGCGCTCCGGGGTTGCCTTGAACTGCTTGGAGCTGCCTTGGGGCACGGCCGATTTCGGCTAGCCTGTGAGGGTGACAAACTCCGATTCTCCCCCGACACAGGCCGGCGTTGTCGACGTGCTGGTGCCGCTCGCCGTCGATACCGCCTACAGTTATCGCGTGCCCACAACGCTCGCGTTGGCACCCGGCGACGTGGTGCAGGTGCCGCTCGGAACCCGCCAGACGATCGGAATCGTCTGGGACGGTGGCGATGGCGGTCGGCGTGGCGACAATCTGAAGATGGTCACGGCGCGGTTCGACGTCCCGCCGCTCCCGCCGCGCCTCATGCGTTTCGTCGACTGGGTCGCGGCCTACACGCTGTCGCCGCGCGGCATGGTCGCGCGGATGGCGCTGCGTGATCCCGAGGCCCTCGCGCCCGAGCGGCCGCGACACGGCGTCAGGCTCACCGGCCGGACGCCGTCGCGGCCGACTCCGGCGCGGAGCAAGGTGATAGCGGCGGCGGCGGGCGGGCTGATCTGGACCC
>CAZVMY010000088.1:0-8899 GCA_964628955.1 uncultured Methylocystis sp. | reverse complement strand
CGCGCCTGCTCCTTCGTGGTCGATTATTGGCGTCGGCAGCGTCGGATCGAAATTGGCCCTGCACTTGACGCGCCAAGGCGCGGGGCCAGCGGTGATCACCGACAACGACATCCTGCAACCGCACAACTTCGCCCGCCATGCGATGCTCCCCGAGCTCCTGAACCCCAGCGGAGCGAAGGTGACGACAGGCCCGTTGTTCATGCCGTCGCTGAAGGCCATCCATGTTGCCGGCGCACTCGCCGCGCTGGGCTGCTCAAGTAGACCTTCTACATTGGACGTTGCCCGCGCCAACGACCTCTTCGGCGATGACCGCCCATGGGTCGGGGATGAGGCCTTCGTAGTCGACGCGACCGCAAGCGCCGGCGTGCAAGAGCGCTTGTGTTCGTCGGACGTGCTCGGGCGTCGTCCCCGGATCGCCACGACATCTCTGCTCGGCGCCGGCAGAATCATGAAGCTTACGATTGAGGGGCTTGGCGGCAATCCATCCGCCATCGAACTTGAAACAGTCTTCAACGACATGTTGGACAACGACGATCGGCTCGCCACAAGAGCGCGTCTGACACCCGAGCGATCGGTGGCCATCGGGCAAAGCTGTGTTTCGGTGACGGCAGCAATGTCGGATGCACGCCTGTCCGCTATGGTGGCGTCGACTACAGAGATCCTGACGATGAGGGTCGATAAGGGGCTTGCGTCTACGGGCAGCTTGGTCATCGGTTCGACGGCTGACGATGGCGTCTCCAAGAGTTTCACCGATACTGAAGTCGGCCCTTTCGTTCGCTTCGTCGATTCCCACGGGGACGTTCGGGCGACACTACCGCGCTCCCTGATCGAGCAACTTCGCAGCCGACGTTCGGTCGATGCCACGTCGCCCCCGAGACCCTTGATCGGAGCCATAGCCCGCCGCGACCGCACGACCATCATTGTCCATGCAACCGATCTTTCGGACGTGCCGGAAGATGGAGCTACGGAACGCATCAGAGCGCTCAGGCCGGTAGGCCATTGCCTCAACGAAGAAGCCAGCCCGCCGACCCATCTGGAACAACTCGCGTTTATATCGGCGCAGGAAGGTCAAGCCATAGCAATCGCCCTCGACAGTGTGTCCATGCGTGTATGGTTGATGGAGTACGGTGCCACCGCGGCGTTCGAGTTGTCGGCGGCGCGGGAGGGGGAGCACGAATGACCTCTTTGTTCGGATCGGGACGTTTTCTCGGGATTGATCGCTATGAACTTCAGGCTCGGGTTAGACCGTGCTTCCTCACTCTTGCGCCATTCCTGATCGTCGCTTTCGGATGGTTCCCGGAGGTTAGGACGATCGTCGGAACGGTCTTTTCGCTGTTGGTTTCGTGCGGCGGCATCTATTTGCTGTCGCGGTATGCGCAAACGGTTGGGCATCGGCTCGAGCGCGATGGCTCGGCGACGATCGGACGGGATCACTCGGCGAAGCTGCTGAGCCATCTTGACGAGCACATCGGCCGGGAGGCTAAGGCGAACTACCACGCCTTTCTGGCCGCCCAAGGCTCGCCGATAAAGCTCAGAATGCCTACCCGCGAAGAGGAAGCCGCCGATCCTGCCATGGCAATGGATTGCTACGGGCGCGCGGTGAGATGGCTCATTGAACGATCGCGAGAGGATGCGGGAAAGCGACTCCTGCTCGATGCGAACATCGCTTACGGCTTCAGCCGCAATCTCTTGGCGCTTAAGCCGCTCGCTTTGACGATCCTCCTTGGAGCCCTAGTCGGGAACGGTGCCTGGACCGTCCATGTCATGGGGAGTACCGGCGACCCATCGCCAGGCATCATCATCGCGCTCGCACTTACCGTGATGCTGCTGGCTTGGCTGTTCATGGTCAACAAGTCGGCCCTGATCGACGCCTCGCAGACCTATGGCGAGCGTCTACTGTCGCTCTGTGATTTCTATGGACAAGCGGCGGCCAATAAATCGCAGCCACGTATACGGAAGACGAGTTAGAACATCTGGGTGATTGAAGTCTCCGCGAGAGACCTATGACCAGGCTTCGTGGACAAAGCGTCAATTATGGCGTCTCCCTTTTTCGCGCCAGATCTCCAATCAAATCCGGGTGGCACTCGAACGGGATCAGCTCTGGTCAGCAGCCTCAATAGCTCTCATCAGAAAATCCGCGAGATCGGCGACGACCACCGCGAGATCCCTGGCCTCAACATCGAGATCGCGCGTGAATGCCACCCACTGCCGCTGCTTGAGCGGCTCGGCTGCGAATGCCGAGGTCAGGCCGTCCGGTGTTGCAGCGGGAAGTGGAGTGCCGCGGCGTTCGAAGGTCGCTTTGATTGCCTGCCGCAGCCGGCTCGTCTCGAAGGTGAACGTCTGACTGAGCATCCAGATGTCGAAGTAGTCCTTCATGCGGCTGTTGGCGCGGCCGAGGCTGACGATGGCTTCGAACTTTTCGGCGATCACCGTTTCCCGTGCATAGCCGCGCAGCTTTGGTGCGGGCATGTCGAGCAGCGCCGGAAACAGAACCGGCTCCGGCGGAGGTTCGGTCGCGTCGCCGAACCCGATGTCGATCGTGATGGGCAGGCGCGCGCCGCCGATCATCGCAGTCGTCCGAATTCGCAAGCCGCCATACTCGTTGTTTTCGCGGATCGGCCTGATCGCCGCGGCTTCAGCATCGAAGCTAACGCCATCGGCTTGCTCGATCGCGAACAGCGTCTTGAACAAAACGAGGAGTTGTTCAGGCGCCGGATCGCCATAGCCAAGGAGATCGAAGTCCTGCGTTCCGCGGTAGGGTTCATCGAACCAGGTCATCACGAGCGTGGCGCCCTTGAGCACGAACCGATCTGCCGCCGGCGACTGGCTCAGGCGATACAGCAGCCGCTCGATCGCGTAGCGTGTCAGGACCAGATCGAAGGTCTGCCCATGCTCTTTCGAGAACGACAGGAGCCGCGCACGAACAGATGCGCCAACATTCACGAGCGCCTTAGCCATCTGCGGTGAGGGCCTCGAGATAGGGCCGCATCACGGACCAGACCCCGCCAAGCACCGCGGCTTCTGCGATCTCGGCCGGCTTCGCCTTGCGTTGGCGCAGCGTTTCCTTGAGGCCTTCGATGGCGACCGATAGCCCGACTTTGCTGCGGTGACGAAAACAGTCGGCGACGGTTTTCGCGACGCCAAACACCTTGACCGGTACGCCCTCGATCTCGACGGTTTCGACAGCGTTGTGAAGGTGCTGATCCGAGAAGCGCATCGCCCGAATACGAGGAGAGCCGCCGCGGGGCAGCCAATCCTTCAGACCAACCGCCATCCAGACATCTCGTGGCAGCTGCAGCGATATCTGGTGGAACACGAGCGCCGAGACGAGACAGATGACGCCTTTCGGGACACGTTTGGCGGCTTCCGCCAGATTGTGCTGCGCCGTGACGTCAGCATCGGGCTTCTGGTAAAGCCCACGGGAAAGCCGCAGGGCTTCGCCTGCCTCGACCATGCGAGATAGGGTCGCTGCTGTTACCCCGCGCGCGCGGAATTCCGCGAGGCGGCGGATACCGCCTGCTTCCAGCAGAGCGTGCGCTTGGGCGCGCTGGGTCCCCATAGCGGACATGATACAAAACCACACAATATGAAATTCAGACGTGCGGATATGTATCATCCGATGGAACGGATAACAACCGTGTCGATCAGGCGACCCCGCTTCTCGAAGCCGGAACGACAAAGGCCCGGCCCACGCCAGGCCTCTGAGCGTTCGGCTGGCGCTAAGCGCCAAACCCGGAGCGATGCTCATGGCATGAGTTTAACCCGCTGCAGCTCGGATTCCAAAGAGCGCAGGACATGCGCCGAACAACTTTCTGAAGACCCGACGGATTGAAAAACTCAGTCCTCGGAAAGTGTTTCCAGCTCATCCACGTTCGCGTTCGGAAACTCAAAATCGATCCGTAGCGCGGCAGGCTCTCCGATTGTCGCGACGCTGTCCATTCCCTCCAGCTCCGGCAAATCCCTCAGCGAATTCATCCCGAACCGCTCCAGGAACATGGGCGTGGTCACGTAGGTGAGCGCGGCGCCGACCTGCGGCATGCGCGGGCCGGCGCCCAGCAAGCCGAGGCGCTTGAGGCGGGCGATGGTGTCGCGGCTGATCTCGCGGCCGAGCATCTGGCTAACAGGCTCGCGGGCGACCGGCTGGTGGTAGGCGACCGCCGCCAGCACCAGCATCTCGGTGGCGGAAAGCGGAGCAGCCTCCGGCTTGCCGGGCTTCGTCTCACCCCGCGCCTGCCGGACCACGTCCGCGAACCGGGCCCGCGTACGGTGTTGCCAGCCGCCTGCGACTGGCGCGAGGTCATAGGGCCGAGCTCTCAGCTCGTCGCGGATGTCGGCGATCAATTCGTCGAGCACCACATCCCGGCCAACCAGCTCCGCCAGCACGGCGCGCGACAGAACCGCCTGCGACGCAAAGATCGCGCCCTCGACGCGATTCATCCATTCGCGCCAGCGCGCTTCGGGTGGCAGGTCGGCGAGTTCGCGGTCGAAGAGAACACCGCCATCGGTCGCAGGTTTCGGGCGCGCCATGCTCAAAGCCCGTAAAGCCGGAAGGTGGGCCGGTCAGTGAGGAGCCTCAAGCTCCCCAGGCCATGCAGGCTCTCGCAGAAGCGGCGTGCGGCCCGGTCCGAACCCAGACCCGTCTTCGGTTCCCTGCCGTGCCCCGCCATGCGCCAGGGCGCGACGCAGTCATCGCCGAGGATGAGCCGCACCCCCGCCCCGCCGTCGCGGGTGCGCAAGCCATCGGCGGCGATGACCAGTGCTTCGGCCCGCCGCGAAAGCGCGACGGCCAGCGCATGGGCACGGAGCGCTGCAAGTCCCGCCACCACCATGCGCCGTGCCTCCCAGCCCTCAGCCCCGACGCGGAAGGCCCGGCGCTCGCGGCCTTCGCGCCACAGCGGATCGGCGATGACCGTGGCGAACAGGGCTAAAGGCCGCTCCCAGCCGAGCGCCGTGGCGAGCTCGGCGTCGGCCTGCATGAGGGCCAGCACCTCCAGGGCGCCTGCAGTGCTTCCGTCTTCCGCCCCGGTTTCCTTGCCAAGCGCCGCGATGCTCTCGCCCGCCAGCCGCACGGGCTTGGCCCCGAACAGGCGCCAGAGCCGGTGGAGGCGACCGGCGGGTCCGGGATCGTCGCCGGGACGCGTCAACTGTTCGGCATCACGCAAGGCAGCTTCGTCGGTCGACAGGCGCAGCAGCCTGGCACTGGCGACGGCGGCTTGTAGCGCGAGGCGCATCCTGAAGCAGCCGAGCCAGGGCGGATCGGCGCGGATGATCTGGTCGAGCGCGAAGAGCGCCGCGCCGGCGCGGGCTTCGGGCGGGAGCATGGCGGCTGCTCCGGGCCCGACCCAGCGCGGCAAGACCTGCAACATCAGGGGGTTAGCGGGAAAGCCAACAGGCTGTAGACGGCTCGCCCCCCGCGTGCGTCGCGAAGGCCGGGCAGGGTCGTCGCGGTTGGCGAGAAGGCTGACGCTGGCCGAATCCATGCCGCAAGCATAGCGACTAAACGGCGGATAACAACTTTCAAGGGCTCCAAAGCGCCGCTATTGTCAGATGTCTTTTTATGTCCAATAAGTTTGCCTTATCGGACATAGATTGACATGCTCGAAAGATATTCAGTTTATCGTTGGATTCGCAGGATTTGAGCGGAATTCGTAAGGCAGGAGGCCCACGTCGAAGTTCCACTCGACCACGGCGACCGCCGAGAGGTGTCGGTTCGAGGGCGCTGGTTTCTGAAGTGGCCGCTCTTGCCGCTTCAAGCTTCTGGCGTAGCACAGACTGGCGCGGCTCAATGATGACGAACCAGCGAAAAGCGGTAGCGCCAGCCAATTTCGATCCGGCCGACGTGAGCGGCTTCCCACGAAGTTGCTTGTTTTTGTACATCAACTGGTCCATTTTGTACAAATATCACGGAGGTTTTCATGCGCAGCTATTCCGTCCATGAAGCGCGCAGCCGCTTCTCGGAGGTCGTCGACCGAGCGCTGGCCGGCGAGCCGCAGCGGGTGACGCGCCACGGCAAGGAGACGGTCGTCGTCGTCTCGGAGGCCGAGTGGGTGAAGCATGCCGGGACTTCCTCGGGCAATCTTGGCGCGGCGCTGCTGGCTCTGGGCAAGGCCGGGGCCTTCGCGGACGACGTCCTCGAGCGGCCGGCCTGGATGCGTTCAGCCCGTGAACTCGGCGGCGACTTTACCTGATGGCGCTCCGCTTTCTGCTCGACACGAACATCCTCTCCCTGCTCGATCCGCGCCGCGCCGATCAACGGGGACATCTGCCGTCCTGGCTGGCGCTGCACGGCACGGAGCTGGCGCTGGCGTCGATCACGCTGACCGAGATCGAGAATGGCCTGCTCAAGTTGCGGCGCCTTGGCCAGACCGCCCGCGCTGGCGAGATCGAAGCGCTGGCGCTCGCGATCCGCACCGACTTCGCGGACCGCATTCTGCCGCTGGACGCCGGCGTCGCGGTGGCGATCGCCCATCTGGCCGAACTGGCACGGCCGGCCGTGATCGAGCTGCCGGACCTCATCGTCGCCGCCACGGCTCACGTGCACGGCCTCGTCATGCTCTCCCGCAACCTCCGGCATATGATACCGACGAGGATTGCGGCGATTGATCCGGTCGCAACAGGGCCGGACGGACCAGGGACATGATGTCGGCCTCGGACATCGCGGCCGCTCATGGCGATGATAACCGTCCTCAGGCCGAGCCACCCTCCCCTCGTCCCGGCTTGGAACCAGAGCGAGCGCCGCTCGCAAAGACCCAGGCCACGTCGCAATCCCTGAACCGCCTTGCCGACACGGCGCGAGGCTATGCAGTAGCCCGGTCGAGCGCGAACACCCGCAAAGCTTACGCCTCGGACTGGGCGCAGTTCGGCCGCTGGTGCCGGCGCAAAGGCTTCGACGTCGGAGAGCCGAACCCGCAGATCGTCGGCCTCTACCTAGCGGCCTCGGCCTCGGGCGACGGTATTCCGAAGGCGGCCGTCTCGACGATCGAGCGGCGTCTCGCCGCGATTACCACGACCTATCACTCTCTAGGGACTTCACTTCCCCGCCAGGATCGGCACATCCTCGATGTGATGGCAGGCATCCGCCGCACCCACGCCCGTCCGCCCCGGCAAAAGGAGGCGCTGTTCGCCGAAGACATCCGGGCGATGTGTGCAGCCCTGCCCAACGACCTGCGAGGCTACCGGGATCGAGCCATCCTGCTCGTCGGCTTCGCCGGCGGGCTCAGGCGCTCGGAGATCACCGGGCTCGATTGCGGTCCGGAGCAGACGCAGGACGGCGGCGGCTGGATCGAGATTCTGACGGACGGTGCACTCCTCACCATCCGCGGCAAGACAGGTTGGCGAACGGTGGAGGTCGGCCGCGGCTCGCGAACAGGCACCTGCCCGGTCCAGGCGCTCGAGACCTGGCTGAAGTTCGGCCGCATCAGCCACGGCCCCGTCTTCCGCCGCGTCATCGAGAAGAACGCCAATGTTGGCGCTGACCGCCTCGACGACAAGCATGTGGCGCGCCTCGTCCAATCCACGGCGCTAAAGGCGTCCGTCCGCGCGGACCTGCCGGAAGCGCATCGCAAGGCGCTGTTCGCGGGCCATTCGCTCCGCGCCGGCCTCGCCTCCTCGGCGGAGGTCGACGAAGCGCATGTCCAGCGCCAGCTCGGCCATGCCTCTGCCGAGATGACCCGGCGCTACCAGCGGCGGAAGGAGCGCTTCCGGGTCAACCTGACCAAGGCGGCTGGGCTGTGAGCCGTTGCGACAGCCGATGACGCGGTCGCCGCTCACGCCGCCATCCTCGCCCGCTTCGCTTTCAGCCGCTGCCCAATCAGCGCCATCAACACGGGTCCCAGCGCGAATTCCCCTGCCCTCGCCTTCTCGGTTAGGGCCCGCAGATAGCCGCCGGCAGACTGGATCGCCGGCGAGCTGTTGACCACGACGGCCGTCGAGCCCGGCGTCGGTCCGGGGATGGTTTCCGCCTCGGACGAATGGATCGAGCGCTGCAGGATCGTCGCCACCACGACATGGGCCTCGTCCCGGCCAAGCACGTCCTGCGCCTCCCGCCAGGCGTCGGGACTGATGCCGATCATCGGCCGAATGGCGCCGACCGCGTCGAGGAAGTCGCTCCAAGCCTTCACCTGGCCGCCTGACGCGTATTCCCGGACATCGGGGCAGGCCTCGAGCACCATGCCGAGCGGGTAGCTCTGAGCCTTAACGCGCTTGCCAATCGCCGCGATCTCTGATTCCAGAGATGCGGCATCAACTCCAGGCCCCTCTTCGTTGGAAGTAGGTTCAAGATCTGAATGCCATTGGGTTTTTGAATTAGATTGATGCTGGCCTTTCTGGCGGTCATTGCTAGGCATATTTTGCGCATTGATGTGAGTTTCCAGGGCCTTGGCTGTCTCGGCGCGCAACGCCATGAGCTCTGACGCTACCTCCTCCAGATCACGATCGTCCCGGAGGCGCCGAAGCGGCGTCATCAGCGCCATGGCGCGAACCCTGTAGCCCTCCCAGTCGCCAGCCAGCCCCTCGTCGAGCCCGAGCGCGATCGTCTTGGAGACGTCGCGGCGCAGGAGCGAAATGCGCTCCTTGGTCAGCGCACGCCGCTTCTGGGCAGCCCGCAATTCCTCTGCGATTCCCTCGAACTCCGTTGCCCGCGCCACCAGGGGCGTCAGGTCGAAACCGAAAGCGTCCGAGAAGCGCTCCTGGCCGGAGGCGTCCTTGCGGGCATAGCGCTTGCCGTTGGGGCTGTCGCGCCGGATAACCAGTCCAACCTCGACCAGAGCCGTCAAGTGCCGCCACAAGGTCTTGGGCGCCATGCCATGCGCCCGCTGGCCCAGTTGCCGGTTCGAGGGGAACACCACCAGGTCGCAGGAGGTGAAAGCCCCCTCCCCTGCCCCGCATTCGTCGCCCGCTG
>CAZVMY010000087.1:0-8906 GCA_964628955.1 uncultured Methylocystis sp. | reverse complement strand
TCCCACGGCGCCGGCGGCCGTGGCTCGCCCTTCGGCCAGCGCCAGCCGATGAACTCACGCTTCCGGAAAGCCGCGATCGACCAGCTGTCGTTCTGGTTGCCCCCAGCCAGGTAGACGAACAGCCCGTCCTCGCCGACGTAGAACCCGACATGGCCGCTGGACGGGCCGCGGTTCGACGACTTGACGGCGATGCAGCCGAGCGCCGGACGGTCGAGGCTCTCGAAGGCGGGATGACGCAGGAACGAGCGCGCCATGGCGGAGCGCGAGCCGTCTATGCCCGACGATTCCAGCATGGCGTTGACCGCGATCGCGCACCACGGCACGGCCGAATCGTCGCCGCCGATCGGCGTGTGGGCCGTGGCGCGGTACTGCAGGATGCGCGGATTGGAGCCCCCGCCCGAGACCTCGCGGACGCCGGCCGCGATCTCGGCGAGCGCGGCGCGCAGCCAGCCGGGGCATGGCGCCGACGTCAGATGGCCGAAACGGGCAGGGATCATGGGAGGCCTCGGGATCGGGTCACTCTGGTGATCCGAACCTGCCCGAGGGCGGCGGCGGAGGTCAGGGTCGCGCGCGCGACCGGAGCGGGATTTCGGGGCCGGGTCCGATCAGAAGAGGTCGCCCTGCCGCCGGTTGCGGCGGCGGGCGAAGCGCTCCTTGGCGCGGAACACGCTGGAGCGGTCGACGCCGACCTCGCGGACAATGTCATTGACGCTCCGGCCGGCGTCAATCGCGGCCTGCAGCGCCTGTTCTCGCGCCCGCTGCTCGGCGAGATAACTCGACCCGGATCCCAGCGGCAGCTTGACGTCGCAGCCCATGTCGCCGACCGAGAAATGCGCCGCGATCGCCCGCGCCGCCTGGGCGCCGCAGGCCCGGACGAGCCAGTGCTCGGGCCCGAGCTTGTCGGGCGCCGGTATATAGACCCGCTGGCCGCCGCGCGCCCGCACGAGATCGTAGGCGGCCTGGACTCCGGCCGCCGCCGCGATCTCCTGCAGCAGCGTGGGCAGGCCGGCGGGCTTCACCGGCGGCGCCTGCGCATCGGCCGCCGCGCGACGGCGATCTCGCCCTCGATCTCGATCTCGATGCCGGGGTCGCGGAACTGCAGGGCCGGCTTGTCGTTGCGCCGCACCACCGTGACGATGGCCGGCTCTCCCTCGAACGAGAGCACCAGCTTCGTGCGCCCGACGACGACGGCCTGCGCCTGGTGCTCGACACCGATCGCGCCCAGCCCCGCGATCTGCCGTCGCAGCGCCGGGATGTGACCTTGCTCGCCTCGGCTGGGCCCAGCCAATCGAGTTGGGCCTTGCCGGTCTGCCTCATCGCGAACACGCGGAGCGCCTCGTGCGAGCCGTCCGTCAGATGGCCGGCGCGGTCGAGGTCGCCCCACAACTTGTAGATGATCCTCAGATGATCCTTCGAAGTCGCTTTGAAGGGCCTCTTCACGGGCCGGAACCCGAGCCGCTCGCATTCGGCGAGCGCCCGTTCGAGCTCGGCCGCCGAACAATCCTTCGCGCTCCGCCGGCCGGTGATCCGCTCCAGCATCGCCCGATAGGTCTCGTCGTCGAGACCGAGCTGTGCCTTGGCGATATGCAGCTTCGCGATCATGGGTCGGGCGGTCATCGGCGGTCCCCCAGGGCGAGTTCGGCGTCGATCAGCCGGGCGGTGAGCTGGACGAGGCGGTCGGCGAGCACGGCGCGGCCGGTCGACCGGGGTCCGAGCCGGCGGATGCGAGCCCTGAGCGCCTCGCGCTCGGCCCGCAGCCGCCGGACGTCGGCGGCGATCATGCTGGCGGCGCTCTCCTCTGCCAGCGCGCGGAGCGGCAGCGGGCGGCTCATCGCTTCGGTCCTCCGGCGGCGGCCAGCGCCTCGCGGCGATGGAGTTCCAGGCACATCTCGGCCATGGTCGTGGCGTGCATGAGCACGGCCTCGCGAGACGAGGCCGGCAGCGCCAGAAAGGCGCGGATCGCCGCCTCGTGGCTCTGCAGCCAGACGAGTGTGCGGGTGACGGCCTGGAGGCGCGCGAGCTGGTGCTCCTCCTGGCTGCGGGTCATCATCGGCCGCACGGTCTGGCCGCTGGCGGCGGCCTGCTGGCGCGTGCAGGCCATGTGCATCGCGTCGATCTGCTGGCCGAGGGAGACGGCGGTCATGGCGCCACCTCCCAGCTGATCATCACGCCCTCGAACAGCCCGGCGCCGTGCGTACCCATCCAGAACAGGACCATCGCCTCGAACGGCGTCAGCCGCTCCCGGCCGTCGAGAAACCAGCCGTCGAAGCCGTCGCGGGCCGCGAAGGCGTCCTGTTCGTCCACGGCCTCGATCGGGATGCCGTTGACGGCGAGGGCGGGTTCGGCCTGAGCGATGGCGATCGCCAGCGCGACCGCGGTGTCCGGCATGACGACGCCGGCCAGAGGACGGAGATCGAAGCGGACCTCGTCGAGGCGCGTGCAGAAGACGTCGTCCCTGAGCAGCCGGCAGGTGCGGGTGCGCATGCCCGTGTAGAGCTGCAGCCGCTCGCCCAGGCGGGCGTGGCGCTTTCGCGGGGCGCGGATCGTCTGGCGTTTGGCGCCGTGCACGACAGCAAGCGCAAATCGCGGATTGAAATTGTAGGCAACCATCACGCCACCCCCCTCACCGCGAACCGCGCGACGTCATCGCGTTTCGTCAGCGCGACACGCCGGCCGGGCGGGATCCACATCGGCGGCAGCCGCGGTGCGCCGTGGCGCCAGCAGACCCAGCAGTAATCGGTGAGGGTCGAGCCGTCGGGTTCCCAGCGGCCGCGGTGCATCGGCACCCGCTCGGCGTACCAGGCGACCAGCGTCGGCGGTGCCTCCTCGAACAGCCGGAAGCGGCCGACCGAATGCAGCCACTGTGGGCGCACGAGGAGGCAGACGCCCTGGCTCGCCACGTTGAGTGCGAGTCGGGCGAAATCGATGCCGCGGTTGAAGGGCGGATTGGTGACGATCCAGTCCGGCCGGACGGGCGGCTGCATGTCGAGCATCAGGAAATCGCCGACTGGCCCGTAGCCGTAGTTGAAGGCGTCGCTCGCATAGACGTCGAAATGGTCGGTGAGAACCGCGGCCATGTGCCCCTCGCCGCAGGCGGGCTCCCACACAGTGGTGGTGGCGACGAAGCCCAGCACCGGCAGCGCGACGTGCTGCACGAAAGCGCGCGTCGCCCAGGGCGGTGTCGGGAAGTAGTCGAGGCTCTTCGGCGGCTCCATGCGGCGGTGGGCGACGGCGGTGTTGAGGGTCATAGCGCGAGCCCCATCTGGCGCGGGTCAGGCGTGACGCGCAGCTCGTAGTCGGCGACGATCGCGTCCATGACGGCGATCTCGCGCTCGGCCTCCTCGCGGGTCATGCGGCCGGCCTCGACCCAGCGCGGATAGACGCGCCGGCGCATGGCGAGCTCGCGGCGGGCGCAGGCCAGCTTTTCGCGGTCGGAGATCATCAGACGAGCCCCTTCGCGATCGCGAGCCGTTCGGGGAGGGCGATCTCGGCAAAGCCGGGCTTGACGATGCGGATCTCGACCTGCGACCGCGGCAGCCAGACGGCTCCCGCGCGCTCGCCGTCGAGTGACCCCAGCACCGCCCTCTCGGTCTCGTGGTGGAGCATGCATTCGAGGTCGACGAGGTCCGACGATGTCGCGAAACGGCCCATCACGCGGCCCTCCCGGCGAGGGCGGCGCGGACCTGCGCGACGCTGAGGTCGCACTGGCGGGCGATCTGGGCCGGCGACATGCCGGCCCAGTCGAAGTTCCGGATCGTGCGGATCTGCGCGGCCGTGAGGCGTGAGGAGGCAGCGTGATCCGGACGGGCGGCATCGACCCATCCTAGCGGCGATGCCGCCTCCTCCATGGGGACCGGCTCCGCCGCCGAGCGCGCGCTCGCCCCATTCGTGATCTGATTTTTCGCGAGATCGTCGAGTTCGCCCCGGAGGCGCGCCACCGTCTCCCTGAGCCCGCGGACCTCGGCCTCGCTGTCGGTCAGCGAGGCCGAGACGATCGCGAGCTGGCGGCTGCTCTCGTCGGACGGCTCAAGCCGCGTGATGCGGCGGGCCTCGGCCAGCTCGGTGGTCAGGCGCCGTCGCTCGGTCTCGTGGGCGGCGGCGCTGCGCTGGTGTTCGGCGAGGCTCGCGGTCAGCCGCTGCAGCCGGGCGCGCAGGTCGGCCGCGTCGTCGGGCGCCGCGGCCACCACGACGCTGCCGCCGGCGATGGCCGCGAGCCCGGCCTCGATCAGCTCGCCGGCATAGAGCGAGAGCGCGCGTCCGGCCCGGCGGGCGCGGTCGGTCAGGACCGCGTGCCGGCCGGGCGGCAGCTTGACGACGATGACCGCGCCCTCGGTCATCACGCCCTCCCATCCAGATCGAGCGTGTCCCGCAGCCGGCGCTCCAGCTCGCCGAGGAACGCTGCGAAGAAGGGCCGGTAGCCCTCGGGGCGCAGGCAGCATCGGGCCAGCGTGCAGGCCATGGAGGAGACCAGGCTCGTCAGGTCCTCTGCCGCGTACGCGCACTCTCGTCCGCTGCGCCGATGGTCCACGAGCCATGACATGAACGGAACGAAGCAGGCCCGGGTCAGCGCGATCCCCTCCTCGCCTGCGCCGCGCGCTTTGGCGATCGCCAGATCGGCCTCGATCGCCGCGGCGATATCGTCGGCCGGCACGTCTGCGATGGACGAATGGATGAGCTGTCGCATCACGCAGCCTCCACCGGGTCGGCGAGGACCTCGCAATCGGCGGCCGCGACGACGCAGTCGAGGCCGCAGATGCGCACGACGAGATGCGTGGCGGACGAGCGCCGGCGCACCGTGCCCTCGATGCGGACCTCGCCCATCTCCCAGTCCTGGAAGGTGGCGCGCACGCGGGTGCCGGGCTGAAGGTTCTCCGTGGTCGCCGGCGCGGTCAGTGGATTCGGCGCGCACGCGGGTGCCGGGCTGAAGGGGTCGCTGGGGCGGGTCGTCGCCGTCTTGAAATCGATCACGATGCTCATGGTCGTCTCCAGTCTTTCGTGGGTCATTGGATGGGTTCCGGCGCGGTCGATTGCAGGAGGGCGGCGAAACAGTTCAGGATCTGCACGACGATGTCGGCGATGACCTCGGTGTCGGAGATCGGGCCGGTGTTGCCGCAGCCGAACTCGCTGACGACCAGCAGCTCGCGGTGGTCGGCGTCGAGGACGGCACCCCGGACGAGGTCCGAGATCTGGAGCGGGGACCGGACGCCGGGATCGGCGAGTTTGGCGACGAAGGGGTTCATCGCCTGCACGACGGCGTCGGCGAAGGCCTCGTTTTTCTCGCGCTCGCCGTCGGGATCGGCCATGACCAGCAGCTCGCGGTGGTCGGCGTCGAGGATGACCCCCGGGCGGACGTCCGACGTCTGGAGCGGAAACCGGACGCCGAGGGCGGCGAGGTCGGAGAGGATGTCGCGGGCGCGCTCGGGGGTCATGGCGCCACCCTCTCGGTTTTCGGGAGCTTCAGGCGGGCCTTCCGGATCGCCGCGGCGCTCGGCCGACTGCGCCAAGTCCGGACGATCGCTTCGGGCTCGATCGGTCGGGGATGCCGGGTCCAGCCGGTCAGCGTATTGCTGCCGATCAGGCCTCGGAAGCCGACGATCAATCCGTGACGCGCGATCGCCTCCGTGATGAACGCCATCCGGGTCATCGGCCGCTTGCCCGGCTCGACACCGCCGCGCAGCACGAGTGCGAAGGGTGCGGGATAGTTCGTCGGCGCAATCCAGCCGCGGTCGCTCACGCCCCGCCTCCCACGCTCGCAATGTCGATGGAGACCGCGCGCCACGGGTCGGTCGGGCGGGCGCGCTGGTAGAATCGCACGTACTGGCGGCTGCCGATCACCCGGATGCTCTCGCGGATGGCGCGCATCGCCTCGATCCAGCGCGGATCGTCGATTTCGAGCCGCAAAAGGGTGAAGAGTTCCGCCCTGTTGATCGCGCCGTCCTTCTCCACCGAGAAGACCCGGTTCACGAGCCCGCGGATCTCCGGCCGGCTCTCGGCGCCCCACTCGACGAGGCACGCGTCGACCAGGCGCTTCGCCGCCTGCAGCTCGGGCCCGAACTCGAGCAGGTCGGCGACCTGGACCTGGACGCGCTGGCAGCCGTCGTAGCTGGTGAGGCTGATGTTGCCCTTCGACCCGCCGACGCTGGCGCCGTATTCCTGCGAGATCAGCGCCTGCAGGCTGTTGACGTCGTCGAAGGTGTGACCGCGGAACCGCGCCACCTGGGCCGAGAGATCGCGCGCGAAGCCCATGATCTTGCGCACCGTCTCGTCGATCAGGAGATCGACCGGCTTGACGAGCTCGACGGGGACGAGCGCGCCCTTGGCGTCGGCCATGTACGGTTTGCCGCCCACGTCGATCGCGCCGGGGCGTGGCGCTGTCATGTCGTTCATCGGTTCTTCTCCTGTGCGTGCCGGGTGGTAGAGGTGGTGGGGGTGGTGGCGTCGAGCGCCGCGCCGAGGCCGGCGATCGCCCGGCTCAGCTGTCTCAGCGCAGCGGCCTCGCCGCGCGAATAGGTGGCCGTCTCGCAGACACGCCAGGCGACGACGACCGCGGCGGCCGGCACGCGCAGCCGGTCGGGCCAGGCGAGTGCGTGGATCGGCAGGCCCCGCGGCGCGGTCGGGGGACCGGACGGCACGACCGGCAGGGTCGGGACCGGCAGCGCCGTGTCGACCTCGACGAGGGGCGCGAGGCGCGCGAGCACGACCGAGGCGAGCGAGCGGACGTCGTCGTAGGTCGCGGCCGAGGCGCCGCGCTCGTCGGCCAGCACCATGCGGGCGATCCGGACCACGTCCTCGTCGGCCACCAGATGCGTGCCGGCGGCGGCGGCAGCCTGCGCCGCCGCCGTGATGTCGCCGGCGATCGTCGTCACCTCCTCTGCAGTCTCCGGCTCGGTGGCGAGCCGCTGCTCGACCCGGGCGACGCCGTGCATCACCGTGGTGTGGTCGCGGCCGCCCATCCGCCGGCCGATCTCGGGCAGAGAGCAGACCGTCAGACGGCGCGCGAGATACATCGCCACCTGACGCGGCCGCACGACCGCCTGAGCCCGCCGGTGCGCCAGCAGCTCGACGCGGCTGAAGCCGTAATGCGCCGCCGTGGCCTCGACGATGGCGCGGATGCTGATCCGGGCAAGCGCCGCCTCGCCGGCCGTCGGCGTCTCGCTGGAAATCGCGCTCGTCGTGACCGCGGCGCTCATGCCGGCGCCCTCTCCAGCCGGTCGGCCAGGGCCCGCAGGTGCACGCCGTAGCGCACCAGCACCAGCTCGCGGTCGGCATGGCCGCCGGCCATGTCCCTGAGAAGCCCGGGGATCTGCGCGTCGAGCATGCGCAGCTCGTCGGCCACCGCACGGGCCTGCGCCTCGCGGTCCATCAGCCGGACGGCGAGGCTCTCGGCCAGCGCCGCCAGCCGCGCCACCGGCCCGTCGCCGATGACGACCTGAGGGGTGATCACCTCCTCGACACCCGACGAGCCGGGCGGCAGCAGATGCAGGGTGACGCTCATAGGGGCTCTCCGGATGCAGGCTCGTGGGTTTTTCGGTTGTTCGGGCAGCGCCGGCAGGCGTGGAACAGCCTGGCGCGTGTGGAGTTGGTCGCGGCGAAGGGGCGGCGCTGCTCGTCGAGGCAGCGGGTGGTCGCGATCTCGCCGAGCACCGGGCAGACGAGCGTCTCGCCCATCAGGACCCCGCGGATCTTGGCGAGCACGCGGCCGACGTCGCCGCGATACGAGTTCGAGAGCACCTGACTGAGCGTCGCCGGCGAATAGCCGACGGAGAGGGCGACGTGGGAGGCGGACGTCGCCTGGGCGGCCGCGGCGAGCGCCTCGATCTCGGGCGGCATCTCGCCCCAGGCCTCGCGGGCCTTGGCCAGATAATCGACGGTGGTGCGGGCGTGAATCCGCGGCCCGCGCTGCGTGGGACCGCGCTTCATGCCGCCCTCCTCAGTTCGGTAACGTTAACCGTGCGGCTGGTGTTTCGATCGAGAACCGTGCGTTCGCGATGCATCACGATGGGAGCGAGCGGTCCGGTGTTCCCGGCCGGGTGCAGGCGATAGACGCGCACACGACGACCCGGCCGCAGCGAGACGACGAACCGCGCCACGACCAGCCACCAGAGGTAGTGCCGTGCCACCGCCTCGGAGATTTCGATTTCGTCCGTCGACGCCATGCGTGCGATGTCGCGGATCGTGAAGTGGGGAACGGCCCGCATGGCGTTCCACAGGTTCTGCCGCGCCACCTGGCGCGGGTTGTGGAACGACAGTCTCGGCAAGGCCTTCTGGGTCGTGACGAGGCGATAGACGTGATGGACGTGGCCCCGGCCATCGTCCCGCTCGGCCACTTTCCGGCAGTGCCCTGTTTCGATCAGCGCAAGCACGAAGTTCATCACCGCGGTCCGCTTCACGCCCGACGTCAGCGCGTAAATTTCGGAGACCGTGAACAGGCCCTCGTGATCTGCGGCGATTTTCTGCGCCGTCGCCCAGTAATATCGAGCTCGGCGGAACGTCATGCCCGCCTCCTGCTCGGCGCGACGCCGGTGTAGAAGCCGCCGTCGTAGGCTGCGCTCGACAGCTCGCTGACGCCGCGGCCGCGCGCCCATTCGACGAGGCGGGCGAGGTTGACGTCGACCCGGCGGGCGACGCCTCGGCTCTCGACGCGGATCCGCTCCAGCAGAGCATCGTCGAACGCCAGGCCGGGGGCCGCCAGCCGGGCGAGGTGACGGACGTCGTCGAGGTCGCAGGGCTGCGCCGGGGTCCATTCGAGAACCCGGTTGTGGGTCCGCTCGCTGATCTCCAGCTTCTGCGGCAGCAGCTCCTCGCCGATCAGCAGTCTCGGCGCCTGGCTGGCCTCGTAGATCTCGCGGACGAGCTCGATCATGCCCTTGTCGACCAGCTTGTCGGCCTCGTCGATGATGAGCGGC
>CAZVMY010000086.1:0-8935 GCA_964628955.1 uncultured Methylocystis sp. | reverse complement strand
CACCGTGAGGTCGACCGACTTGTTGGCCTGCACGGCGCCGAAACGCTTCGAGATGCCGGAGAGCGCGATGGCGGGTATCACAGCCACGCTGTCATTCCGGGGCGATGCGGAGCATCGCGCCCGGAACCCATCGACAAGGACGTGACGGAAGGATCGCCATCACCCGACTCCATCGTGGTCATGGGTTCCGGGCTCCCGCCTCGCGGGTCCCGGAATGACATGCATTCACGATACCGGGCAGGCCTTGTCGGCCATGTAGTCGTGCACCTTGATCGTGCCGTCCTTGATGCCCGCCGACGCTTTGTCCACCGCCGCCTTGATCTCGGGGGTCACGAGGGCCTTGTTGTTGTCGTCGAGGGCGTAGTCGACGCCGCCTTCCTTGAGGCCCAGCACCGAGAAGCCGGCGGTCCACTTGCCGGCCTTGGCGTCGGCGAACGCGTTGTAGGTGGCGTTGTCGACGCGCTTGAGCATCGATGTCAGCACCCTGCCCGGATGCAGCGCGTTCTGGTTGCTGTCGACGCCGATGCCGAGCTTTCCGGCGTCGGCCGCGGCGCGCAGCACGCCGATGCCGGTGGCGCCGGCCGCGTGGTAGACGACGTCAGCGCCGCGGTCGACCTGGCTCTTGGTCAGTTCCGCGCCCTTCGCCGGATCGTTGAAGGCGGCGCCCGTCGTACCGGTCATGTTCTGGAAGATTTCGGCGCCGGGCTTAGCCGCCTTGACGCCCTGCACGTAGCCGCAGGCGAACTTCCGGATCAGCGGGATGTCCATGCCGCCGACGAAGCCGACCTTGTTGCTCTTCGAGGCGAGGCCGGCCATCAGCCCGACGAGATAGGAACCTTCATGCTCCTTGAAGACGGTCGAGCGTACGTTCGGCAGATCCACCACGGAATCGATGATGGTGAACTTGGTGTTCGGGAACTCCTCCGCCACCTTCTTCAGCGAGGTCTCGAACGAGAAGCCGACGGCGACGATCGGCGACAGGCCGTCGCGGGCGAAGCGGCGCAGCGCCTGCTCGCGCTGCGCGTCGTTGGTGATCTCGAAGTCGCGATACTCGATGCACGTCTCATTCATGAAGCGCTCGGCGCCGGCATAGGCGGCCTCGTTGAAGGATTTGTCGAACTTGACGCCGACGTCGTAGACCACCGCGGGCTTCACGTCCTGCGCCAGAGCGGTGCCGGACAGGAGGCCGGCGACGAGCGCTCCGGCGGTCAGAATTCCGGACTTGAAGGCGCCGGCGATACGGGCGCCCGGACGGCGGGCTGCGCGCGGTCGAACTGTCATAAGTCTATCTCCTTCAGGACGATGGTCACCGCGGGGCCACCGCGCGTGACGTATTCATGGCACGGCTCATGCCTTGCGCAAAGGCGCTCCTTCCACGCTTTTCGCACCGGTTCACGTGGAACGGAACGCCCCAGATCGCGATTGGCGACTCGGGTCTTTGGTGCAAGACTGCCATCGACAGCAAGACCGGGGCCATATCGCCGAACGGAGGTGAGCATGGATACGCCGACAGGTCCGGCCTCGAGCCGGCAGCACGCGGGCAGTCAGGCTTTCCGGGGTCGTCGTCGGGGCAGACCCCCCTTCTTCGCCGGCCTCGCATCGGCTCTGGCGCTCGCGCTGGCTCTGATTGCGCCATCGGCGGACGTGCTGGCACGCAACGGCGCCACCGAGGTGGACGTCGAACTCGTGATCGCGGTCGACGTGTCGTATTCCATGGACCTGACCGAGCAGGTCCTGCAGCGCGAGGGCTACATGAAGGCCTTCGTCTCGCCGGAGGTCCTGAAGGCCGTCCGCCAGGGTGCTGTGGGCAAAATCGCCGTCACCTATTTCGAATGGGCGAGCAACACCTATCAGCGCGTCATCGTGCCGTGGCACGTCATCGACGGTCCGGAAAGCGCCGAGGCCTTCGTCGCCAAGATCGCGGCGGTGCCGCCGCGGCGTGAGGCCCGCACGTCGATCTCGGGCGCGATCGAGTTCGGACGCGGGCTGTTCGACAACAACGGCTTCGACAGCGTGCGCCGCGTCATCGACGTGTCCGGCGATGGGCCCAACAACAACGGGATTCCGGTCGAGGCGGCCCGGGACGCCGCTCTGAGCTCCGGCATCGTCATCAACGGCCTGCCGGTGATGATCTACAGCACCCGGCGGTCCGCCTTCGACGTCGAGGACCTCGACCTCTACTACAAGTCCTGCGTCATCGGCGGTCCGGGCTCGTTCGTGATCGCCATTCGCGAGCGCGACCAGTTCGTCGAGGCAACCCGCAACAAGATCGTCCGGGAGATCGCGACCGCGCCGCTTCCCTCCGACGACCGCATCGCGCCGACGATCATTCCCGCGGGGGACGACCGGCCGATCGACTGCCTGATGGGTGAGCGCCAGTGGATGGAGCGCTATCGCAACTGACCGGCTGCGTCAGGAGCCGCGCGGTTTGGCCCGCGTCGTCGCCACGGCCGCGGCCGGGTCGTCCGGCCAGGCGTGCTTCGGGTAGCGGCCGCGCATCTCGCGCTTCACGGCTGCCCAGGAGCCACGCCAGAACCCCGGTAAATCTTTCGTGACCTGGATCGGCCGCCGGGCCGGCGAGAGCAGCTCCAGGGTCAGCGGCACCCTCCCGGCCGCCAGGCTGGGGTGGACGTCGAGCCCGAACAGTTCCTGCACGCGCACGCTGATCGTCGGACCGGTTCCGGCTGCGTAATCGACGGGCAGCCGCGTTCCGGTCGGCGCCTCGAATTCGCGCGGCGCCTCGATATCCAGCCGCTTGCGGAGCGGCTGCGGCAGCAGCGCGTGGAGGGCGGCATCGAGCACGTCGGGGCCGACTTCGGCCAGCGAGGTGCGGGCATGGAGGAACGGTGCCAGCCAGTCCTGCACCGAGCCTGACAGCCCTGCGTCGGACAAGTCCGGCCATGCGCCGCCCTCCGGAGGCGCCGATGCCCTCAGGAACGCGACGCGCTCGCGCAACTGGCGTTGCGAGGGTGTCCAGGGCAGGCGGTGCAGGCCGGCCCCGGCGATGCCGGACGCCAGTGCCGCGCCGGCCGCGTCGTCCCGCGGAACCGGCAGTGGCTCGCTGGACAGGGTGATGGCACCGAGACGGCGGCTGCGGCGGGCACGCAGCGCCAGCGCCTCGCGATCGAACGCGATCTCCGTCTCGTCGCGGATGCGGTCACCTGCGACTGCGAGCAGGGTCGGCTCCCCGATCGGGGCGGCAAGCAGGATCCGTGTCGCCGCGGCCCGTCCGGCGAGCTCGGCGACGACGAGGAACGGCTGCCGCGCGAGTGCGTCCGCCGGGTCGACCGAGGCCGCGCGGCCGTTCGCGAGCAGGAACTGCCCCGGCGCGCCGCGCGCTTTGGCAATCCGGTCGGGATAGGCGATGGCCAGCAGGGCCGCCGGGTCCGGCAACACCTGCTGGCCGGAGGTGATGGCATCCCGCGCGGCTTCGGCGGCCCAGCCACGGGCCAGCCGGCGCATCTCGTCGGTGCGGCCACCGCGTTCGCGCCGGAACCGGTCCAGTCTCAGCGTCAGATCGGCGTCGTCGCCGCCGAGCCCGCGCTCGACGAGCACGGCTGCGATCTCGCTGGCGATGGGGAGTGCTGCGGGGTCTGACGCGGCGGCGACGACCATGCGGGCGATGCGCGGCGGCAAAGGCAGCCGGCGCAAGCGCCGTCCCGCTGCCGTCAGCCGTCCGTCCGGATCGATCGCGTCGAGCCCGGCGAGCAGCCGGCGCGCTTCGGCAAGGGCCGGAGCCGGCGGCGGGTCGAGCCAGCCGAGGCTCGCAGGGTCCGTGACGCCCCAGTCGGCCAGATCGAGCAGCAGCCCGGACAGGTCGGCCGAGAGGATCTCCGGCCGTGAGAAGGCCGTCAGGCTCTGGGTCTCGGGCTCGTCCCACAGCCGATAGCAGACGCCCGGCTCCGTGCGTCCCGCACGACCGCGCCGCTGATCGGCCGAAGCGCGCGAGACCCGCTCCGTGACGAGCCGGGTGATGCCGAGGTCGGGCTCATGGACCGGCACGCGGGCGAGGCCGCAGTCGACGACGACGCGGACGCCCTCGATCGTGAGAGAGGTCTCCGCCACCGAAGTCGCGAGGACGATCTTGCGGCGGCCCGCTCGTGCCGGCTGTACGGCCGCGTCCTGGGCGCGGGCGTCCATGGCACCGTAGAGAGGCGCGACGTCGACGTCGGCGTCGACGAGCCTCTCGCGGAGCATGGCCTCGACACGACGGATTTCGCCCTGGCCGGGCAGGAAGGCCAGGATCGAGCCCGACTCCGCGCGCAGCGCACGCAGGATCGTGTCGACGATATGCCCCTCGACGCGGCCGGGTGTCCCGCGGCCGACGTAGCGGGTCTCGACGGGAAAGGCCCGGCCAGCGCTCTCGACCACGGCTGCGCCAGCGCCGAGCAGGGCCGCGGCCCGCGCGCCGTCGAGCGTGGCCGACATGATCAGGATCCGCAGGTCGTCGCGCAGGCCCGACTGGGCGTCGAGGGCCAGCGCGAGACCGAGATCGGCGTCGAGCGAGCGCTCGTGGAACTCGTCGAACAGGACGGCGGCGATCCCGCCGAGATCGGGATCTTCGAGGATCATGCGTGTGAAGACGCCTTCGGTCACCACCTCGATGCGCGTCGCAGGTCCGATGCGGACATCCATCCTGGCTCGCAGGCCGATGGTCTCGCCGATCCGCTCGCCGAGTGTCGCAGCCATGCGCGCCGCGGCTCCGCGGGCCGCCAGCCGGCGCGGTTCGAGCACGAGGATACGACCGTCGCCGCGCCAGGAAGCGGCGAGCAGCGCGAGCGGCACGCGGGTCGTCTTCCCCGCTCCGGGAGGCGCCACCAGGACCGCGTTCCTGCCGATGGCCAACGCCGCGCCGAGGGTCGGCAGGGCGTCCTCGATCGGGAGGCGCGGCTGCTCCGCGAGCAGCGCGTCCTTCACGCTGGCCTGACGGGTGGGTGGCGTGATGGCGGGCATGAGGATGTCACCGACATCTGCTGCACTGGCGGGATCGACCTGCGAAGGGGAAGAAGACCATGGCTCGCGAGCGCACCGCCGGGACGGTGGACAACGCCCTCTATGCCTTCAATCGGGAGATCGCGAAAGCGGCGGCCGGGCGCTGGCGGGCGCAGCGGGAGGAGATCGACCGCAATCTGGACGCCGCGCGCAGCGGCAAGATCGAGGACGTGGAGAGCAAGGAACGTATCGCCAAACGGATCAACCGCATCCTCGGCAAGGTGCGGGCGTCGCCGGAAGAATCGCTGCCGCCGGACATCAAGCGGCTCAGCCGCGGGCTGGTGACGCCGGTCGATGCCGATGGCCGCCTGCTCGAGCGCGTCATCGGCGAGACGATGGACTTTCTGTCCATCGCCTTCCTCGCCCGCGGCCTGGCGGCCAGCCGGCCGGTAGCCCGCCTCGTCACGCGGCTGGGCGGCAAAAGCTTCAGCTACGGGACGGGATTCATGGTCTCGCCCACGCTGCTTATGACCAACAACCACGTGCTGGAAGCGGCCGAGGTCGCGGGCCGGACCACGGCGGAGTTCGACTACGAACGCGACGTGGATGGCCGCGAACTGGCCGCCTCGTCCTTCACGCTGGAGCCAGCGCGGTTCTTCCTCACCAACGTGCCGCTCGATTTCGCGCTGGTCGCGGTGGCGCCCCGTGCCGCGAACGGCCGGGCTCTGGCCGAGTTCGGCTTCTGCCCGCTGATCGGCGCCGAGGGCAAGATCCTGAAGGGCGACCCGATCAACATCGTTCAGCATCCCAAGGGCCGGCTGAAGGAGATCGTGGTTCGGGAGAACCGCCTCGTCGACCTGCCCGATGCCGACGATGGCAGGTTCGCGCTCTACGAGGCCGACACCGAGCCGGGCTCCTCGGGATCGCCCGTGTTCAACGACGACTGGGAGGTGGTCGCCCTGCACCATTCCGGCGTGCCGAGGCTCGACGCGAAAGGCAACCCTCTGAACCGGGACGGCAAGCCGGCCAAATCAGCGGACGAGATCGAGTTCATCGGAAACGAGGGCATCAGGGTGTCGCGGCTGGTCGCGTTCATCCGCCAGGCGCCGCTCGACGGCGACAAGGAAGCGCTACGCGCGGAGTTGCTCAATGCCGGCAACGCCGAAATCCTGCCGCATGTGGCTCCTCCGACCGATTCCGTTGCGGAACTGAAGCCTGATCAGGGGCAGAATCCGGAACGCAGCCGCCTGCCGCCCCGTCTGCCCGGGCCGGACGACCGTGCGCCCCAGCGTCCCGAGCGGACGGCGGGACAGGTCGCGATGCAGGCCGGCGACGGCATCTCGCTCACCGTGCCGCTGACCGTCACGCTCACCCTCGGATCGCCAGGCGCGACGGCGAATGTGATGCCGCGGGGCGAAGCGTTCGCGGAAACGTCGACCGTGGTCCTGCCGGAAGCCGATTACGGCAATCGCGAGGGCTACGAGGCCGGCTTCCTCGGTTTCAACGTGCCCATGCCCGAGCCGACGGCCGCGATCGTGGACCGTGTCCAGCCCGTGAAGGGCGGCGGCATCGAACTGCGCTACCACCATTATTCCGTGATCATGAACCGCGTGCGGCGGCTGGCCTTCGTGTCGGCGGTGAACATCGATTCCGGCGCACCGGTCCAGTTCGAGCGCAAAGGCCGCGACCGCTGGTTCTTCGACCCGCGCGTGCCCGACACCAGTCAGGCCGGCAACGACCTCTATGCCGACAACCCGTTCGACCGCGGCCATCTCACGCGCCGCGCCGATGCCGCCTGGGGCGTGACGGAGGCCGAAGCGAAGGCTGCCAACGACGACACGTTCCACTGGACCAACGCCGCGCCCCAGCACGAGGTCTTCAACCAGAGTTCACGCGCGAACCGGCGCGGCCTCCTGCTCTGGGGCAACCTTGAGAACCACATCACGGAGCAGGCCGAGGCGGGACTCGGCAGGCTCTCCGTGTTCAACGGGCCGATCTTCCGCGACGGCGGCCGCGATGCCGACCGGCTCTACCAGGGCCTGCCGATCCCCCGCGAGTTCTGGAAGGTAATCTGCTACCGCAGCGACGCCGGGACTCTGGCGGCGGTCGCCTTCGTGCTGAGCCAGGCGAACCTGATCCGCAATCTCAGGACGGAGGATTTCGAGGTCGGGCCCTACCAGCCGTTCCAGGTCAGGATCAGCGTGATCGAGGAGCGGACCGGGCTCGATTTCGGCCGGCTGCGCGAGAGCGATCCACTCCTGAAGCCGGGAGTCCTGGAGCGCTTCGAGGAGGGTACGGAGATCGTCGCCATCGACGCGCTCGAACGGATCGTGCTCGGCTGAGACGGGGCCGCTCCGGCTTGGCCGGTCAGGGCCGGCGGATCGCGGTGACCGGGCCGTAGCTGGTCTTCAGGATGCGTGCGACCGCATCCGCGAGCCTTTCGCTGGCGACCGCCATGTGATGCCCGTTGGCGTGGAGGATGCGATCCCCGTCCTGCATGATGCCGACGTGACCCTTCCAGAAGACGAGATCGCCGCGGCGAAGGCCGTCGAAGGCGTCAGTCAGCGGCAGAATGCTGCCGACGTCCGCCTCCTGCATGTCGCTGTCCCGCGGCACGGCGATTCCCGCGGCGGCAAGCGCGACCTGGACCAGCGCCGAGCAGTCCAGCCCCAGACTGGTCTTTCCGCCCCACAGGTAGGGGACGTGGAGGAATCGCTCGGCGACCGCGACGAAGTCCGGCTCGACCCAATCCAACGGCCGCAGATGGCCGGCGAAGAGCCAGCCCGCCGCCGTCTCGGCATAGCTGCCGTCGACGCGCGCGACCGCCACCCGCGCTCCCAGCGACAGGTGACCTGCCGGCGGCGCCTTGAGGCTCGGCGCAGGATAGAGGAAGCTGCGCGTCGCCGCGACCTTGTGGGTTGCGGTCGGCGCTTCGGGACGCAGCGCCGCCGAAGGCAGCCAGCCCACGTAACCGTCGCCGGTGAGCTGTCCCCAAGCCCAGCCTTCGGTCTCGTCGTAGACGTCGACGACCTCGCCCATCAGGGCCTCGGTCTCGTAGGACGCATCCGCCTGGGGCCGACGGCGCAACGCGGCGACCGGCTCGCCCACCGTCATCGGTCTGCCCGCGACGAAACGCGTCGCCTCGACGAGGCCGCGCAGGCGCTCGGCCGCAATGTCGCCGCGGGCGGGGGTGAGCCGTCGATCCATGGTCATCGCGGCAGCTCCGCCGCCCGGTCGACGATGACGTCGCCGAGCTTTTCGAGAAAGAGCGCGCCCTGCACGGTGCGCTGGATGACCACGTTGCGACGATCGGCGGTGTCGCGACGACGCGCCACGAGATCCATCTGACCCATCGCGTCGAGCGCCCTCGTGATCACCGGCTTGGTCACAGTCAGCTTGCGCGCGAGGCCCCGAACGGTGTGCGGCGGCATGTCCAGATAGATCGTCAGCAGGATGGCCATCTGGCGCGCCGAGAGATCGTGCCCGCCGTCACGCACGAGTTGGAGCGTCACGTCGTGCCAGAGCTGCAGAGCCTGCGACGGCCGCATGCTGATCGCCATTGGTACGATAGGCCCGGTAATCGTTTCGGTGCCGTACTATTTCCCGGCCATACGCGATTGGCAAGGCGGCCGTGGCGCTGTCGTCGCGACGGGTCACCGCGCTCCGTAGCGGTTCAGCAGCATCTGGAAGGTGAGGCGTGCCGCCTGACATTCGCCGCCCTCGGGCCGCGCCGACTTCGCGGCCGGCGTCCAGGCGAAGATGTCGAAATGGGCATGGGGCGTCCGGTCCGAGACGAAGCGGCGCAGAAACAGTGCGGCGGTGACCGAACCGGCGAACCCGCCGGTGCCGGAGTTGTTGAGATCGGCGATCTTCGACTCGATCATGGCTTCGTAGGGACGCCACAGCGGCAGCCGCCAGACCGGGTCGGCGACCGCCGCCGCCGCCGCCGCGATCTCGCCGGCAAGGCCGTCGTCGTCGGTGTAGAACGGTGGCAGATCGGGGC
>CAZVMY010000085.1:0-8998 GCA_964628955.1 uncultured Methylocystis sp. | reverse complement strand
GCCGTCATCAGGATCAGCACCGACAGGATGATCGAGAACGCCAGCAGAAGATCGAGGATGACCGGCGGCAACGGGACGATCAGCACCGTCAGGATCGTCAGCATGCCGATCGCGAGGCCGATGTCGCCGCGCGCGAGCACCGCGGCCATCGAGCCGAAGCTGGGCAGGCGCGGCCCGGTCAAGCCAGCAGGCGATCTCGGAACGGAGGCGTCGGTCATGGCGTCTCGCAGCGTGGACGGGGGCACGGACCGGGAGAGTCTGCCCGGCAATTCTTGCCGGGTGTATGGTTAGCGGAGAGTTAACGGGCCAATGCTCTGTCCTCTATCGCGCAGCCTCGCATGGCCCTGAGGCCGGCGATCGCCAGCGTCGCCACGCGGTCGGCCATGAGGTCCGGCACGTCGGCCGGCGGTCCGGCGTGGTGCCTCGCCAGCATGGCGCCCGCCCGGTGGAAGATCAAGCATTGCCCGATCAGCCAGACGGCAGTGACGAGAACCTCGAAATCGTCCGCGTCGTCCGGCAGGAACGGACGGACGAGGTCACCGGTCTGCTGCATGTGCGGCAGGATCGCCCCGTCCTCGAAGGCAGGCAGCAGCCCCGATGGCTGGATGCCCTCCCAGGCCATCACCTTCATATGCAGGCTCGGCCGATCGGAGCGAAGCAGCGGCGCCACCCGACCGCGAACGAACCGCCGGATGCGCTCCTCTGGCTCGACCGCCTCGCTCTCCCATGCCGACCGGCCGACGAGCCCCCGCTCGAGCTCGGCGAAGCCGCGCTTCAGAATCTCCAGGTAGAGCCCGTCCTTCGACCGGAAATGGTAGCTGATCGCCGCGACGTTGGCGTTTGCCATGGTCACGATCTGCCGCACCGTCGTCGCGTGATAGCCCCGCTCGGCGAAGAGCGGCAGCGCCGCCGCCATCAAATGCTCGCGCGTCACATCCGAAAGCCGCATCGCTGCCCTTCCTCGCTCTGTCGCGATCAGTCTAGCCGGCGCACCGTCCCAGAAGACATTGATTCGCGTTCATTTTTCAAACGTTTGTTTGAAACACGGGCGGCACGGCCGCTGCGGAACATCCGGCGCACGGATCGGACGGTCCGGCCGTGCGCCGCGTGCAGAAAAATGAGCGCGGCCCAATCAACGAAAGGTGCGTGACATGAGTTCGATCAGTAGCTTAGGGGGCGGACAGCAGGCCTTGGCCAGCCTGGCCAGGAGCCTGTTCAAGACCGGAGACGCCGACGGGAGCGGTGGGATCAGCCTCGACGAGTTCAAGGTGCTCGGGAAAAATCTGCCGGGCGGCAAGAATGTCTCGGAAACCGGCGCCTCCGGCGGCCCGGACGTGGCCAAGATCTTCTCGAAGATCGACGCCGACGGCGACGGCTCGATCACGGAAGCCGAGTTCACCTCGGCCAAGCCGCCGCAGCCGCCGTTCCAGTCGGACACCTTCAGCAGCCTGCTCTCGATCCAGGAGGATCAGCAGGCCCAGCAGGCTGGCGGTACCAGGCTCGCCGACATCTTCGCCCTGCTCGACACCGACAAGAGCGGCGGCGTGAGCAGGGCCGAATTCGGGGCGGCGAAGTCCGACAAGACGGACGAAGCCTCGACGGTGTTCGACGCGCTCGATACCGACAAGGACGGCACGGTTTCCTCCGATGAAAGCAATGCCTTCCTCAAGGAACTGGAGCAGATCCTCGGCAAGGCCGGCCGATCATCCGGCCTGCTCGAGTTCCAGCAGGCGACGAGCGCCTATGGCAGCCGGCAGTCGACGGACACGTCGACCTCGCTGCTCGATACGCTACTGGCGCTCGACAAGCAGGCCTGAGGCCTCGCGATCAGGAAAGACCCGTTGCCCCAGAACAGGGCAACGACCGGGCGCCATCCGTCGTCACGCCACATTGACCCGCGCTTCACCGGGCCCCGGCACGCGGATGCCGGCGTCGGAATATTCGTTCAGCTTGTTCCTCAGGGTCCTGATCGAGATGCCGAGGATTTTCGCGGCATGCGTCCGGTTGCCGAGGCAATGGTCGAGGGTGTCGAGAATGAGGTCCTGTTCGACGTCCGCGACCGTGCGGCCGACGAGCGAGCGCGTCAGCGCCTCGGCCGCCTGCGCCGCGCGTTCGGCCGGCCCGGTGCCTCCCGGAACCGCCACGCCGAACATGTCCCCTTCGGCGGAGACCAGCGCATCGGTTTCGATCGCTTCGCCGCTGGCGAGCAGCACGGCGCGATGGATCGCGTTCTCGAGTTCGCGCACGTTGCCGCGCCAGGGATTGGCGAGCACGGCGCGCCGCGCATCAGACGAGAGCGCGCGATCCGGCACCCCGTTCAGGAGCGCATACTTGCGCGCAAAATGCTCGGCCAGCGCCAGGATATCGGCGGGGCGCTCGCGCAGCGGCGGGATGCGCAGGTTGACGACGTTCAGGCGGTAGAGGAGATCCTCGCGGAACTGCCCCTGCTTCACGGCGTCGCCGAGGTTGCGGTTGGACGTCGCGATGATGCGGATGTCCACCGGCACGGGCTTCGTGCCGCCGACACGGTCGATCACCCGCTCCTGGATCGCGCGCAGCAGTTTCGACTGCAGGCGAACGTCCATTTCCGAAATCTCGTCCAGCAGCAAGGTGCCGCCGGTCGCTTCCTCGAACTTGCCGATGCGCCGCGCGAGCGCGCCCGTGAAGGCGCCCTTCTCGTGGCCGAAGAGCTCGGATTCGAGCAAATTCTCGGGGATCGCGGCGCAGTTCACCGAGATGAACGCCCTCTGAGCCCGTTTGGACTTCTTGTGGACGTAGCGCGCCATCACCTCCTTGCCGACGCCGCTCTCGCCGGTGATCAGCACGCTCGCCTCCGATCCGGCGATCTGGGTCGCGAGCTTGACGACGCGTTCCATCGCCTGGTCCCGAAAGACGAAGCTGCGCTCCTCACGCGAGACCGCTTCGAGAATGGCCGCGATGAGATCGGGATCGGGCGGAAGAGGAATGTATTCCTTGGCGCCAGCCTGGATTGCGGCCACGGCCGCGCGCGCGTCGCTGCCCGCTCCGCAGGCGACGATCGGCGCCACGATGCGTTCGGCCTCCATCGCGGTGACCAGTCGACGGATGTCGATCGCGATGTCGACCATCAGCAGGTCGGCGCCCCGCCCTGCCCTGAGATGGGCGAGCGCCGGTTCGATCTGGTCGACCTGCGCGACCTGCGCGCCGCGCTCGCGCGCGATCTTGGCGGCCGTGATCAGCTCTCCCTTGAGAGTGCCGACGATGAGAAGGCGCATGGCGCAGCTCTCCTGGCCGCGCCTCGCGCGGCCCTATGGTTCAGCGGTCGGTCTTGATGATTTCCGTCATGGTCACGCCGAGCTTGTCCTCGACGACGACGACCTCGCCGCGCGCGACCAGCCGGTTGTTGACGTAGATGTCGATGGCCTCCCCGACCTTGCGGTCGAGTTCGAGGACCTGGCCGGGGGCGAGCCGCATGAGCCCGCCCACGTCCATGCGCGTTCGCCCGAGCACGGCCGAGACATTCACCGGCACGTCGAGCACCTGTTCCAGATCGCTGGCGGTCCGGTGACCGCGCTGCGCCTCGTCGCGCGGCACGAGTTGGCCGGACTGGCCGTCGCGCTCGAGATCGGGAAAGTTGACGTCCTGATCCATGATGCCCTTCCTCTACGATGTTGCGTCGGCTGCGACCGGCGCTTCGAGCGCCCGTCGGACCGCAGCGGCGATCAATGCCTCGACGTTCGCCTGTTCGCGGACGATGCCACCGTCGGCCCATTCGATCCGGGCATCGCCCGGTGGAATTTCCGGCTCTCCGAGCACGATCAGCCGCCCGTCGAAACCGTGCTCGCGGGCGAGGACGCCGACCGCGGTTCTGGCCGGTTCGACGAGGTCCGGCGCGACCCGCAGCGCGACATGCGCCTGCCCGCGCAGATCGCCGAAGATGCCGCGCGCCACCGCCTCGATCGCGGCCATCGGCTCGCGCGATACGAGGTCTCCGGCGAGCTTGCGCGCGAAAATCTCGGCGAAACGGACCGCCTCGCCCGCCGCCCGCTCATCGATCCGGCCGAGGTCGGCCCGAACCTGGTCGAGTGCGGCAGCGAGGGCCTCGATCGCACGTGCCAGCCGGGCGGTCTCTTCCTGCCGGGCCGAATCCTGGCCCTGCCGGCGCCCCTCAGCTTCCGCCGCCGCGGCCGCCGCGACGAGCGCGGCACGGTGCTCGGACAGCGTCAGTGTCGCTTCCTTCTGCTCCAGCGGCACGATCCGGCCGGGAGCGGCCTTGAATTCGCGCGCGAACGAGAACTTCCGGGATTCGGTCATGCTGCCCGCGCCCTCAATAGATCAGTTCGTCTTCGGCGCGGTTCTTCGAAATCAGGATATCGCCCTTCTGGGCGAGATCCTTGGCGACGTTGACCATCTTCGTCTGGGCATCGTCGACGTCCTTGAGGCGGACGGGGCCGAGCCCGTCCATGTCGTCCTGCATGTTCTTGGCGGCGCGGGTCGACATGTTGCCGAGGAAGAAGTTCCTGACGGGCTCCGACGCGCCCTTGAGCGCCACGGCGAGCGAGTCCTTCTCGACGTTCCGGAGCAGGGTCTGGATCGAGGCCGGATCGAGCTTCATGAGGTCGTCGAAGGTGAACATCAGCGAGCGGATGCGCGCAGCGGACTCGCGGCTGCGCTCGTCGAGCGCGGTGAGGAAGCGGTTCTCCGTCTGGCGGTCGAAGGAGTTGAAGATCTCCGCCATCTGTTCGTGGCTGTCGCGCCGGCTCGACATCGACAGGTTGGAGATGAATTCGTTGCGCAGCGTCTCCTCGATGCGTTCGAGCACGTCCTTGGAAACGGCTTCCATCTTCAGCATGCGGGCGACGACGTCGAGCGCGAACTCGTCCGGCAGGATCGCCAGCACGCGGGCCGCGTGGTCCGGCTTGATCTTGGACAGGATCACCGCGACAGTCTGCGGGTATTCGTTCTTGAGGTAGTTCGCGAGGACCTGGTCCTGTACGTTGGACAGTTTCTGCCACATGTTCCGGCCGGCCGGGCCGCGGATCTCCCCCATGATCGAATCAGCGCGATCCTTGGGCAGCAGCTTGGCGAGCAGCCCCTCGGTGCGGTCGAAATCGCCGGTGACGGCCCCCGACAGCGACATCTTCGAGACGAATTCCATCAGCAGCTTCTCGACGACATCGGCATCGATCGAGCCGAGCTGCGACATGGCGAGGCTGATCGTCCGGATCTCGTCGTCGTCCAGCAGCGCCCAGACCGGCCCGCCGTATTTCTCACCCAGCGTCAGCAGCACGATCGCGGCCTTCTCCGGGCCCTTCAGGACCCGCGGCGGCTTGGGCGGAACGACCGCCAGCGCACGTTCGTTGGAGACGGTTTCGGAAACGCGGCTCATCGTTCACCCATTCTCGTGACGCGGTTGTCCGTGCCGGCGCTCATGCCCGTGCTCATGCCCGTGCTCACGCCGGGCCATGGAGCCACTGGCGCAGCACCGCCACCGTCTCCTGCGGCGCCTTCGCGGCGACCTCGCCCACCCGCTCGATCGACCGCGCCTGGATGGCGCCGTTGACCTGCGCGAACTCGATCATCTGTTCGGTCTGCGTCGGCGGCTCGTTGGATGCCGGCCCGGCGATCTGCGGCACGCCGGCGATGCCCGGAGCGAGCATGATCCCACCCGGACCGACCCCGGCAGTTGCCTTTTCGGGCGCGGACATCTGCTTCATCAGCGGCCGGATCACGAACAGGAAGATGAAGATCGTGAGCACACCGAACATCGCCACCTCGAGCAAACGCATGGTGTCGTCCTTCGAGAAGCTGAACAGCTGCTCGAACATGCTCTGTTCCTTGATGTCGGCGACGACCGGGGCTTCGGCGAAGCGCAGGTTGACGACCTCGATCTGATCGCCGCGCTTGGCATCGTAGCCCATGGCGGAGCGGACCAGCGCCGTGATGCGGTCAATGTCCTCCTGCGGGCGGGGCTGGTACACGGTCTCGCTGCCGGAACCGCGGCTGTAGAGCCCGTCCACGAGCACTGCGACCGAGATGCGCTTGACGCGGCCGGGCTCGTTCACCTCGGTGCGCGTCGTCTTGGACATCTCGTAATTGATGATCTCCTCGGCCTTCTGCCCGGCTTCGCGCGTCCCGGGGGTGTTCTGGTTCTGCTGGTTCGCGCCCGGCAGCTCGTTGCCGACCGTGACCTGACCTTCCCGGGCCTCGTTGGAGAGATTGTTCTCGTTGCGCGTCTGGGTCGAACGGACCACGCGCGTCTCGGGGTCGAAACTCTCGGAGGTCTGCTGCACGCGGTTGAAGTCGAGTTCGGCAGCGACCTGGACACGGGCCCGCCCCCGGCCGACGACGCTGGCGACGATGTCCTCGACCTGCGTCGACAACCGGCGCTCGAAGGTCTGCTGTTTCTCCGCGAGCGCGCCGGTGACGTCACCCTCGGCGGCGGCCCCATCGGCCAGCAGGCGGCCGGCCTCGTCGACGATCGAGATGCGGTCAGGTTTCAGCCCTTCGACGGCGGAGGCCACGAGGTGACGCACCGCGCGGACCTGGCCCGCGTCGAGTTCGCCGCGCACCTTGAGCACGATCGAGGCGCGTGCCTCCTTCTTGTCGCGCTGGAAGAGCTGCCGGTCGGGAAGTGCCAGATGCACGCGGGCGTTCTGCACGCGGTCGAGCGAGCGGATCGTGCGGGCGAGTTCGCCCTCGAGCGCTCTCAGCGCATTGACGTTCTGCACGAAGCTGGTGGCCGAGAACGCATCCGACTTGTCGAAGATCTCGTAGCCGACACCGCCACCCTGCGGCAGGCCCTTGCCGGCGAGTTCGAGCCGGAGCTTGAGCGCCTGATCCTTCGGCACCAGCACCGTCGACCCGTCGTAGCGCAGCTCGTATTTGACGCCGCGCTGGTCGAGTTCGCGCGTGATCGCGGTCGTGTCCTGCGCCGAGAGTTCGGTGAACAGCGTCGACATGCCCGGCTGCGAGAGGCGCAGAATCAGGAAGGCGAAGAAGCCCACCAGCGCCAGCGTGACCGCTCCCATGGCGGCGAGACGCTGCGGCCCGAGCTTTCTCAGAACGTCAAAGATGCCATTCACGGCGAGGAACCCCGGCGAGCGAGTGCTTTCGCCAGGCCCCCCCAGCGACTAGGCAGAAATTGCCTCCCCCGTGGTTACCAGGTCGTTAATGCCGGGTGCGGCCGCTAACGAATTCGGTTCGCGATGGCGAAATCGCCGCCGATGTGGTGATGAGAGCCGATGAAACAGGCTCCTGTGGCGATCACGATGGGCGATCCGTCCGGAATCGGCCCTGAAATCGTGGCGAAGGCGTTCGCCCGCGAAGCCCGGCCACCGGCGATCGTGCTCGGCGACCCGGCGGCGATCATGCGGGCGGCACGAATCGTGGGCGGCGCCTGCGCCGTCGTCGAAGTGTCGGCGGTGGAGGCGGTGGATTGGCAGGCAGCCGGCACGATCCCTGTCCTGGCGACGTCGGGCGGGACGGGCGAGATACCGTTCGGGCGGGTCGACGCCCGGTCGGGGCATGCCGCCCATGCCGCCATCGTGGCAGCGATCGATCTGGCGCTCGCCGGCCGGCTCCGCGCGATCGTCACCGCTCCCATCAACAAGGAGGCGCTGAAGGCGGCCGGGATCGCGCATCCCGGCCACACCGAGATCCTGGCCGAACGGACCGGCACGTCGGAGTTCGGGATGATGCTGGCGACCGAGCACCTGCGCGTCATGCTCGTTTCGATCCACGTGCCGCTGGCCGAAGCGGTCCGCCTGGTCACGACCGAGCGGGTGTTTCGCGCGATCCGGCTGGCGGCGGCCGGCGCACGCGCCTTCGGCGTGGCGCGACCCCGCGTCGCAGTCGCCGGGCTCAACCCTCACGCGGGAGAAAACGGGCTGTTCGGCCGCGAGGACATCGAGGCGATCGCGCCGGCGGTCCGGGAGGCCGTAAGCGCAGGCATCGACGCGTCAGGCCCGTGGCCGCCCGACACGGTGTTCATGCAGGCGCGCGAAGGCCGCTTCGACGTGGTGGTGGCGCAATACCACGATCAGGGCCTGATCCCGGTGAAGTACCTCGGCCTCGACGACGGCGTGAACGTGACCGTCGGCCTGCCGTTCGTCCGCACGAGCGTGGATCACGGCACCGCCTTCGACATCGCCGGCACCGGTCGGGCGAGCGAGGCGAGCCTCGTGCAGGCCTTGAGGGTGGCGCAGCGCATGACGGCAACGTGATCGCCAGATGTCCGGAAGACGTCGCCGACCCGGGCGGCCGTCGCTAGACGTGCGACCCCGACCAGGCATTCCGACGAACACCGGACAGACCATGCAGCATCCACCGGCCAAGACCGTGATCCGCCCCGTCGTCGAGGCGGACGTCGGCGCCTTGAAAGCCGTGATCGACGCGACCGGCCTGTTTCCGTCCGGGATGCTGGACGGGATGCTCGCGTCCTGGTTCGGACAGCCGGACGGCCCGGAAATCTGGCGGACCTACGACGATGGCACCCCGGCCGCGCTCGCCTATTGCGCGCCCGAGCGCATGACGAGCGGCACCTGGAACCTCTACCTCATCGCCGTCCATCCGGACCGGCAGGGCAGCGGCGTTGGCGCCGATCTGATGGCCCATATCGAACGCCTTCTCGCGGAGCGCGGCGAGCGCGTGCTGCTGGTCGAGACGTCGGGTCTGCCGGAGTTCGAGCGGACGAGACAATTCTACAGGAAGAACCGCTTCACGGAGGAGGCGCGGATCAGGGACTTCTACAACGCCGGAGAGGACAAGATCATCTTCCGCAAATCGCTGGCCACGTGACGGGGCGCGATCCGGGTGGCGCAATCACTGTCGATAGTGCTGGATCCGCGTCGTCCTGAGCCCGGCGAGGCCGTGCTGGTCGATCGAGTGCTGCCAGTTGAGGAATTCCTCGACGGTCAGCGTATAGCGGCTGCATGCCTCCTCGAGGCTGAGCAGCCCGCCGCGCACGGCGGCCACGACTTCGGCCTTTCGCCGGATGACCCAGCGCCGCGTGTTCGAC
>CAZVMY010000084.1:0-9077 GCA_964628955.1 uncultured Methylocystis sp. | reverse complement strand
CGACCCCGGCGGCGTTCCAGGCGATCCAGGTTTCGACAGTGGTCGCGGCGCACTGGATGTCGCCGGACGCGATCGCGAGATGGCGGTCCTTCTGCGGGATCTTCTTCAGCGTCACGTCGAGGCCGTTCTTCGCGAAGATCCCGGCCTCCTTGGCGAGCGTGAGGGGCGCGAAACCCGTCCAGCCGCTGAGGCCGATGCCGACCTTGGTGCCCTGCGCCAGCGCCGCCGGCGCGCCGAGGCCGAGGGTCGCCGCGAAGGCCAGCGACGCCAGTCCGAAACCTGCCCGTGTCCGTGTCATGATGCCGTTCCATCCGCTGAGTTTTTCGTGGCGGCATCGTGCCATGTGGACGGGGGACGACCCAAGTCCAAAGATGCGCCAGATCGTGCCCGCGGCGCGGGCAGACGCACAGGAGAGCCGCATGCCCCACCCCGTCCCCGATCCCGTCCGCGACGGCCAGGAGAGCGTCTGGTCCTTCCCGCGTCCGGCCGTGTTCGAGCCGACCACCCGGCACATCCGCATCGTCTTCGGCGGCGTCGTCATCGCCGAGACGCGGCGGGCGCTCCGGGCGATCGAGACCAGCCATCCGCCGAGCTACTACATCCCGCCCGACGACATTCTGGGGGGTGCACTGCGGCCGGCCGGCGGCAGCGGCTCCGTCTGCGAATGGAAGGGCGCCGCGCGCTATTTCGACGTCGCAGCCGGCGGCAGGCTCGCGCCGCGCGCCGCGTGGTCCTATCCGGCGCCCACGCCGGGCTTCGCGGCGATCCGCGATCACGTCGCGTTCTACGCCGGGCCGATGGACGAGTGCACCGTCGACGGCGAGCGCGTCACGCCGCAGGAGGGCGCCTTTTACGGCGGCTGGATCACGAGCCACGTGGCCGGGCCGTTCAAGGGGCCGGCGGGCACGATGGGGTGGTGAGGGAGGCGACCGGCTGGCATCCGAAAGCGAACATCATACGTGTGAAGCGACGCCGCCGAGATCAAGGTCCTCGGGGCAAACGCGGTCAAGGCCGGCTTTACGGAGATAGCGACAGCGTTAGAGCATTCGACGGGTCACAAGGTCACGACATGGACCGGGACCGTCAATGGCGCGAAGCGCATTTCCGATGGCGAGATCCATGATCTCGTCCTCATCGGCTCCGATGCCATCGACCAGTTGATCGCGTCCGGCAAGCTCTCGGCCGACGGCCGAACCGACTTTGCCCGGGCCGGTGTCGGCGTCGCCTTAAGGGCCGGCGCCACGCGGCCAAGCATCGCCACCGAGGACGGCGTCAAGGCCGCGGTCACAGCCGCGACATCCGTCGCGATCCTGCACATTGGCGGCATGGATGACGGCTCCCACCATGAAGCCCTTTGTGTCGGTGACGATGTGCCGCTTGCGGCCGACAAGCTTCTTTCCCGCGTCAAGACCCCGGGTTCCACCACTTTCCGTCGTCTTCACGCGCTGGCTCTGTCGATCACGCCCGCCGTGGGCGACGCTTCGCGCTCGGCTTGTTCAGGGGCCGCCATCACCAGCGCATGGTTGATCGACGGCCAGACGCCGGCGTGACGCCACCTGTAGAAATAGTGCTGCACCGTCGTCGCTGGCGGAGAGGCCCTGGGCGGCCGCATCCGCCATGGCAGGCCGCCGCGCAGCAGATACATCAGCGCCTCGACGATCCGCCGCTGGCTCCAGCGCGCCAGTCGGCCAAGGCGGGAACGCACTGGAAGACAAGGCGAAATCAGAGCCCATGCCCGGTCCGTCCAATCACTTGGCAGCCGCAGCCCGTCACGCGCATGTTGCGCGCGGGCGACATCGGTCCACATGCCGATCTCCATCGAAAGTCTCGTAACCACCGACGGAATCACAAGCGGCTGATATCGCCCAACTTCTTTTTCGATCAGGCTCTAACCGCCGCTGGATGACAACTCGGTGGCAGGTCAGGCTCCCGTGGGCCCGGATCACCTGCGCCGGCCCGGCCGGATTTTCGCCGGCTATTCCATCCACTTCCGCTCGTATTCGAGGCGCTGGAATCGCGCGACGAGGAAGTCGATGAAGGTCCGGACCTTGGCCGAGAGATGCTTTCGGCTCTGATAGGCGAGGTTGATGGTGAGCGACGGCAGGTCCCAGTCGTCGAGGACACAGACGAGCCGGCCCGCGGCGAGATCATCGTGGATGACGAAGCGGGGCTGGATGAGAAGCCCGAGGCCGGCGAGCGCTGCCGCGCGCACCACCTGGCCATCGTTCGATTCCAGCAGCCCCTGTACATGAACGATCGTCTCCTCGTCGCTGCCGTGCCGGAAAAGCAGTTCGTTTGGCCGGTTGGCGTGGGTGTAGAGCAGCAGGTTGTGGTCGACCAGGTCAGCCGGCACGCGCGGGGGCGTCCTCGTGCGCAGGTAGGACGGCGCGGCTGCGATCACCCTCCGGGTTGCCGCAAGGCGCCGGACGGTGATGTTGGAATCGGGCTCGAATTCGCGCGTTCGGATCGCCAGGTCGATGCCGCTGTCGAGCAGATCGAAATAGCGGTTGGCTGCCTCGATGTGAACACGGACCTTCGGATGCTGTTGGTGATAATCGGGCAGCAACGGCGCGATGTAGCCCATGCAGAACGACAGCGAGCCCGTGAGCCGGAGCGTCCCCGTCGGCTCGATGACCGCGGCGGTCACGACCGCGTCCGCCTCGTCGACATCGCTCAGTATCGAACGGCAACGCCGCAGGTACTCCATGCCGACGTCGGTTACGTGGGATCGTCGCGTGTTGCGCTCGATCAATCGGGCGCCGAGCCGGCTTTCGAGCGACGCGAGATAGCGGCCGGCCGCCGATCCCGACAGCTCGAGCACCTCGGCCGCCCGCGTCAGACTGCCCAGTTCGGCAGTCTTGACGAAGACTTCCATCTCGATCCAGCGATCCAAGCCGCCCTCCCGCCCGATCGACGCTGCGCCCCGACGCCGGTCGTGCGAGTGTAGTGCACGGTGGTTCGAACGACATCCATTATCCCGAAAATCGGGACACTGAATTCCGTTTCCGCTCTGGCGTCGCTAACGGACGATGCCTAGGCTTCGCGAAAAAGAAGTGCGTGGGGAGATCGGATGAAGAACCTCGACGAGGACAACATCACCGAGGCCGTGCTGGCGAGCATGGATGCTATGCCGGACAATCGGCTCCGCACCATCGTAACCAGCCTCGTCCGTCATCTGCATTCTTTCGCGCGCGAGACCCACCTCACCGAAGCAGAGTGGATGCAGGGCATCGAATTCCTCACCGCGACCGGGCACAAGTCTGCCGGACCGCGACAGGAGTTCATTCTTCTGTCGGATGTCCTCGGTCTGTCACAGCTCGTGGTAGCGCAGAATCACAGCCGTGCCGACGTGTTCACCGAGCAGACAGTGTTCGGACCGTTCCACGTGGAAGGAGCGCCCGAAGCGGCACAAGGCGCCGATCTCGCTCGCGGCGCCGTGGGCGATCCGCTGTACTTCAAGGTTCAGGTGCACGACGGGGAAGGCGCGCCCCTTCCGGATGCGCGCGTCGACGTCTGGCAGGCGGATGCCGACGGTTTCTACGATGTTCAGGATCCGGGATGGTCGATGGAGTGCACGAGACTTCGCGCGGTGTTCCGCACGGATCAGCAGGGTCATGTCAGCGGCCGCAGCGTGATGCCGTCGAGTTATCCCATTCCGCTCGATGGCCCGGTCGGCACGCTGATCCAAGCGCTACACCGGCATCCCATGCGTCCGGCACACATCCATTTCATGATCCAGAAGCCGGGCTACGAGACGCTCGTCACCCACGTATTCGTGGACGGCGACGAGTATCTCGACTCGGACGTCGTCTTCGGAGTGCGTTCGTCCTGCATCGGCACCTACGTCCGGCACGACGGTGGCACAGCGCCCGATGGCACCCGTTTGACGACACCGTTCTACACGATGGAGTTCGACTTCCGGGTCACCAGGGACTGAGCGGAACCGCGAAAACGCGGGCCGAAAAACAGCAGGGAGGAACAAACCCATGACGACTAGACGAGGAGTGATGACGGCTGCAGCGCTCGCAGCTGCAACAATGGTGTCTTGGACCGGCGCACAGGCACAACAGACCTTCAAGCTGACGATCGCATCGAGCCACCCGACGACACTGCCATGGGTCGGTCTGATGAGCACGCTCTTCGTGCCAGAGGTCAGCAAGCGCGTCGCCGCTCTCGGCAAGAACTACACTATCGAGTGGCGCGAGGCTTACGGTGGCCAGCTCTACAAGATGAACGCGACCCTGAGTTCGGTGGACCAAGGAGTGACCGACATCGGCTGGGTGTTCCACAATCTCGAGTCTGCGAAGATGCCGCTGCAGCAGTTCGGGACCGTCGCGCCGTTCACGACCGACGACGTGCGTATCATCCTCGATGTCGCCAACGAGCTGAACGAGACGGTGCCGGCCCTCAAGAGGGAATGGGAACGAAACAATGCGGTTTTTCTCGGCGCTACCGGCGTCGATACCTATCATCTCTTCACGAAGACGCCCGTCAACGCCTATGCCGACCTCAAGGGCCGCAAGATATCGGCGCCCGGATCGGTTGGACTTTGGCTGCGCGGCTCCGGCGCCGTCGCGGTCGACGGTTCCCTGACCAGCTACTACACGGACATGCAGTCGGGCCTCTCGGATGGGACCGTTTCGATCGCGACGGGTATCCTGCCGAACAAGATTTACGAGGTGGCACCCTACATCACCACCGTGAACGTGGGCGCGCTCTACATCGGCGGGATGGCCATCAACAAAGACACCTACGACCGGCTCCCGAGCGACGTTCAGAAGATCATGAGCGACGTCGGCAAGGAATACTCCCGGGTTCTGGGCGAGACGCTGATGCAGCGTTATCAGTTGGCGCTGAAGCAGATGGTCGATCTCGGCGCGAAGCAATCACCCCCGGTCAGTCTCGCGAGCCTGAGCTCGGCCGAACGGGACAAGTGGGTGCAGACGATGCCCAATCTCGCTGCCGACTGGGCGAAGGCCAATGCCGGCAAGGGGCCGACCAAGGAGATCATCCAGGCTTACATGAATGCTTTGCGGAAGCGCGGCGTCCAGCCGGCGCGCGACTGGGACAGGGAATTCTGACGGTAGGGCGCAGCGGGCGAGCCGCATCATGTCCTACGAAGCACGGACCGACCTCGACGAGGTCTCCCTGCCGAAGGCGCCCGTCGGCGTCTTCGGCAGGATCGTCGACGGGCTTAACGCAGTCGGCTCGATCGTCATCGCTGCGGTCATGCTGCTCATGTGCGCCGACGTTCTCCTGCGCAATCTGGCCAACCGGCCCATCGAGGGCGTCGCTGAGCTCGTGGCCACGTCAATCATCGTCATCGTTTTCCTGCAACTGCCCGCCACGGTGAGGCACGATCGCATGTCCAGAGCCGATCTGTTCCTCGATCCCTTTTCGCACCGTCATCCGACGGCGGGACGGCGTCTCAACGCCGCCTTCTCTCTGGCCGGAGCTTTCGCCCTGGCGATCATCGCCTATGCCAGTTGGCCGCTTCTCACCCGGGCCATCGCGGAGAACGACTTCCTCGGAATCGAGGGCGTGTTCACGTTTCCCCTCTGGCCGATGCGCGCGGCCGTCGTCGTCGGCGCAGGGCTGGCGGCCCTGCAATACCTCGTCCTCTTCTGGGGTGACCTGCGCCGCGGAGACACGCCGTGAGCGACCTCCTGATCGGCCTCCTCTCCATCGGCGTGATGCTGTCGGCGATCTTTTTCGGCATGCATATCGGCGTTGGGTTGATCCTCACGTCATTTCTTGCCGTGTGTCTGCTCCGCACGCCGGGTGTCGCGGCCAAGTTCGTGGCCGCCGCAGCCAACGATGCGATTCGCGACTATCTGTTCGGCGTCGTCCCCTTGTTCGTCCTTATGGGCATGTTCGTCAGCATCTCGGGTGTGGGACGTGACACCTTCGACGTCTTCGACTGGCTGACGCGCAAGATTCGCGGCGGACTGGGCCTCGCGACCGTCGGTGCCAACGCCGTGTTCGCAGCCGTCACCGGCATATCGATCGCCTCGGCGTCGGTCTTCTCGAAGGTTGCCGTGCCGGAGATGCTGCGGCTCGGCTACACGCCGCGCTTCTCGGTGGGCGTCGTCGCGGGCTCCTCGGTGCTCGGGATGCTGATCCCGCCGAGCCTTCTCATGATCGTCTATGGAGTCCTCGCCGAAGAATCGATCGGCCGCATGTTCATCGCCGGCGTACTGCCCGGGATCATCCTTACGCTGGGATTCTGTTTGCTGATCGTCGGCATGGCGTATCTGCGGCCGGGACTGGTCGGAAACGCCGCGGCATTGTCCAGCACGCGCTCCACGGAAACCGCCGCGACGGCCACGGCGAAATTCTTGCCGATCGCACTGCTCATAACGCTGACGCTCGGCGGCCTGTATGGCGGCCTGTTCACGCCGACCGAGGCAGGCGCCGTCGGGGCGGCCGGCGCCTTCACGATCGCCATCGCGCGACGTCGACTGACGGCTCGCAAACTCTGGAACGTCCTGATCGAGACGGGGTTCGTCTCCGTTTCCGTACTGTTCCTCATCATCGCGGCGTCTCTGTACAGCAGGATGCTCGCACTAACCGGCATGCCGGCCGCTGCCATACAAGGTCTCGAAAGTCTCGGCCTCGGGCCATGGGGTTTCCTGACGGCCTATATTGGGATCGTCGTCATTCTTGGCTGCGTCATCGATTCCATTTCGATCATGCTGATCGTGCTGCCGATCGCACTGCCGATCGCACGCGCCTTCGGGTTCGACGTGATCTGGTTCGGGGTCATCACGGTCGTGGCGGTGGAGATCGGACTCCTGACGCCGCCCTTCGGCGTCTCTGTCTACACGGTCAAGGCGGCGCTTAACGACCCGGCCATTACCATTCGGGACATCTTCGCCGGGTCATTTCCGTTCGTTCTGATGATGGTCGCCGTGCTCGTCGTGCTCGTCCTCTTTCCCGGACTGTCCACATGGCTCGCGCGCGCTGGCTAGGAGTTTGTTCGATGATCCATGTCTTCCACCTTCTGGACAGACCGAATTCCGCCGACGTTCGCGCTCGCATCAGGCCGGACCACAAGGCCTATCTCGCGCAGGTGGCAGAGCGGATCGCTTTTGCGGGACCGCTGCTGTCGGCCGACGGTGAGCGGATGGTCGGCAGCCTCCTCGCGATCGATTTCGCGGATCGAGCGGCCGCCAGCGCCTGGCTTGCCGAGGAACCATTCAACGTGGCCGGCCTGTACGGAGCGGTCGAGATCCATTCCTTCCAGAATCTGTGGCCGCAGCGGGTCGGATTCCCGCCGAAAGCGTGAGTCGATGATCAAGCATATCGTCATGTGGAAGCTCCGTGGCGAGACCGCCGAGGAGCGGACGCGCAACGGCGCGCTCGTCAAGGCCAGTCTCGAAAGCTTGCGAGGTCGGATACCGGGGCTGCTTCATCTGGAGGTCGGGCTCGACCGCAGTCACGTCGATTATGCCTACGACGTGGTCCTCTACAGCGCCTTCGAATCTGACGAGGCGCTCGCGCGATATGCGACCCATCCTGAACACGAGCGGGTCAAGCGTGAGATGAGCGACCTGCGAATCGCCCGCCATCAGGTCGATTACCTGGATGCCTGAGGAGCGGCTGATGAAGCGCAACGGTGAAGCACCGATCGTGATGATCGGCCTCGGCAAGATGGGGGCGCCGATGGCGCGCCGTATCGCCCAGTCCGGCCGGACTGTAGTGGGCGTCGATCCCGACGGCAGTCGGCGGACGCTGTTCGCGCCGTTCGGCATGAGCTTCGCCACGATCGGTGAGGCGATGAGCGCCGCTGGGTCGCCCGGAGAAAGGATCATCGTCACGAGCCTGCCGGACGATGGTGCGCTCGAGACGGTGGCTGAGGGGCTCCTGCCGCTCGCCACAGCTGGCGATGGGCTCGTCGACACCAGCACGGTTTCGCTCGCCGCTTCCGCGGCGGTGTCGACACTGTGCACGGCCGGTTCGGTCCCCTATCTGCGGGCCCCAGTGTCGGGCAACGCCGTCATGGCGGAGGCGGGCCAACTCACGGTGCTGGCGTCGGGTGACGCGGACCTGTTCGCCCAATGCGATCCGATCTTCGCCTGCTGGGGCGAGAAGCGGATCTACCTGGGGGGCGCGGAGCAAGGCCGGGTCGCCAAGCTCGCGCTCAATCTCATGATCGCGGTCACGTCGGGCATGCTGGCGGAGGCGATGGCCCTCTCGGAACGAGGCGGGGTCCAGCGCGACGCGATGTGGGAGCTCGTCACCCGAAGTGCCGTTGCGTCGCCGATCGTGGCGGCGAAGGCCCCCGCGCTGCGGCGCGACGACTACACCTCAACCTTTTCCGTGCGCCAGATGCGCAAGGACCTTTCGCTCATCAAGGATGCAGCCGCCAGCGTTGGCGTTGATGTGCCGCTCGCAGCACAGGTCGACAGTGCGCTCCTTGCGGCGGATCAGGCGGGGCTCGGCGACCGGGACTATGCCGTGATCATCGAACTCGCACGACGCACTGCCGGGCTCGAGCGAGCTTTGGGATTGGACGCCTCATGACCTCCTTCATCTACGACGCGCTCCCGACCCGAGTCGTTTTCGGCTTGGGCTCCCTCGCGCGTCTGGCGTCCGAGATCGAGGCCCTCGGTGCGAAGCGGGCGCTGCTGCTCTCGACACCTGAGCAAACCCCTCTCGCTGAAGAGATTGCGGCGGGATTGGGGAATGTCGTTGTCGGGCTGTTTGCGCGCGCGGTCATGCACGTACCAATGGAGACGGTGAAGGAAGCCCGCGCAGAGGCCCGCCGGCTCGACGCGGATTGCGCGGTTGCGATCGGTGGCGGTTCGACCACGGGACTGGGCAAGGCGATCGCGCTCGAGTCCGGTCTGCCGATCATCGCGATACCGACGACCTACGCCGGCAGCGAGATGACGCCGATCTACGGGCTCACGGTCGACGGCGTCAAAACGACGGGACGGGATCGCCGGGTCCTGCCGAAGACGGTCGTCTACGATCCCGTCCTGACGACGACTCTGCCATTCCTCATGTCGGTGACGAGCGGTATCAACGCGATCGCCCATGCGGCCGACACCTTGCCGTAGTGGTGGTGCCAG
>CAZVMY010000083.1:0-9090 GCA_964628955.1 uncultured Methylocystis sp. | reverse complement strand
CGCGCGTCGCTCGCTTTCGCCGAGAGCGAACTCCGGCGCGCCGAGGAACTGGCGCGGCGCGATTTTGCTTCAGGACAGAAGCTCGAGAGCACCCGCACCACCGTCGAGACGACGAAGGCCGCGATCAACGGCGGCGAGGCCGCGCTCGAGAGCCTCAACATCCAGCTGACCTACTACACGATCAGAGCACCGATCTCGGGCCGCGTCGGCGTCGCGGGCCTCAGGCCGGGCAACATCGTGAAGACCAACGAGACCTCGGTGCCGCTGGCCACCATCAATCAGGTGACGCCGATCTACGTGATGTTCTCGCTGCCGCAGCGCTATCTCGGCGAACTGCGCGACGCGCTCGCGGCGCGCACAGCGACGGTGACCGTGATCCCGCAGGGCTCGCGGGAGACCTTCGAGGGCAAGGTGGCGGTCATCGACAACCAGGTGGACAACGCGACGGGCACGATCGCGGTACGGGCGATCTTCGACAACCCGACCGAGGGGTTGTGGCCCGGTCTGCTGTGCAACGTGGCCCTCACGCTCAGGATCGAGCCCGGCGCGACGGTCGTGCCCCGCGAGGCGGTGCAGACCAGCCAGAACGGCACCTTCGTGTTCGTCCTGAGGGATGGTGTCGCGCGGGTGACGCCTGTGACGGTGGCGCGCTATCTCGATCGCGACGCGGTCATCGAGCAAGGTCTCGCGGCCGGTGCCAGCGTTGTCGTCGACGGGCAGCTGCTTCTCGTCGATGGCGTACGGGCCGAGCCGCGGGCTCCGGCCGGAACGCCCGCCCGGCCCGGCGCCGCGGCTCCGCCACGGACCTCCGGCGCACCCAACGGCAGCGCGCCGCAGCCGGCTTCCGGCATCCCGGCGCGCGCGCCGTCCTGAACCGGGGAGAACCGTTCCGTGAACATCTCCGAGGTCTCGATCCGCCGGCCCGTGATGGCGACGCTGCTGACGCTGTCGTTCGTCGTCTTCGGCATCATCGCCTACCAGAAGCTGCCGGTATCGGCCCTGCCGCGCGTCGATTTCCCGACCATCAACGTCTCGGCGCAGTTGCCCGGCGCGAGCCCTGAGTCGATGTCGGCCTCGGTCGCGGCGCCGCTCGAGCGCCAGTTCGCGACGATCGCCGGCCTGACCTCGCTGACCTCGACCTCCTCGGTCGGCAGCACGCTGATCACGATGCAGTTCGACCTCGATCGCGACATCGACAAGGCGGCTCTCGACGTGCAGGCCGCGATCAGCGCCTCGCAGCGTCGGCTGCCGGCCGAACTGCCCGCGCCGCCCAGCTTCCGCAAGTCCAATCCCGCCGATCAGCCCGTGCTGTTCATGGCTCTGAGTTCCGCGACGCTGCCGCTGTCCACCGTCAACGATTACGCGGAAACCGTGCTGCAGCAGCAGATCTCGCAACTGAGCGGGGTGGCGCAGGTCAACATCTTCGGCACTCAGAAATACGCCGTCCGCATTCTGGTCGACCCGGAAGCGGTCGCCGCGCGCGGGTTGTCACTCGCCGACGTTCGCAGCGCCGTCGCCGCCACGAACTCCAACACGCCGGTTGGTGTCCTGCGCGGCGAGCGGCAGAACGTCACGATCGAGGCGAGCGGCCAGCTCGCCAGGGCGCGGGACTACGGCGGCGTCGTCGTCAGCCAGAAGAACGGCGTTGCCGTCAAGCTGGAAGACGTCGCGCGCGTGGTCGATTCCGTCGAGAACGACCAGAACGCCGGCTGGTTCAACAACGAGCGCTCGATCGTTCTCGCGGTCTACCGGCAATCCGATGCCAATACCGTCGAGACGGTCGACCTGATCAAGGCGCGGCTGGCGTCCTACCGTGACCAGCTTCCCCCTTCGATCACGCTGCGCGTCGTCAACGACCGCTCCATCCCGATCCGCGCCTCAGTCGAGGACGTGCAGTTCACGCTCTGGCTGTCGATCATTCTCGTCGTTCTGGTGATCTTCCTGTTCCTGAAGCGGATTTCGGCGACCGTGATCCCGGCGCTGGTTCTTCCCGTCTCGCTGCTGGGAACCTTCGCGGCGATGTACGTGCTCGGCTATTCGCTCGACAACATCTCGCTGCTCGCGCTGACGCTGTGCGTCGGCTTCGTCGTCGACGACGCGATCGTCATGCTCGAGAACATCGTCCGTTATATCGAAGCCGGCATGAAGCCGTTCGAGGCCGCGTTGAAGGGATCGCGCGAGATCGGCTTCACGATCGTCTCGATCACGATCTCGCTCGTGGCGGTGTTCATTCCGGTGTTCTTCATGTCCGGCGTCGTCGGGCGCGTGTTCCGCGAGTTCGCTGCGGTGATTTCCTGCGCGATCCTCGTCTCGGGGTTCCTGTCGCTGACGTTGACGCCGATGCTCTGCGCCAGGATGCTGAAGGCAGAGGACCACACGAAGCGGCCGAACCTGTTCGAGCGCATCGTCGACGCCACGCTGGACGGGCTGCAGGCCTTCTATCGCGTCACGCTGCGCGCGGCGATGAAGGGGCGGGTCGTCATGCTGCTCGTGACGCTCGCGACCATCTGGTTTTCGGTCGACCTTTACCGGAGCATGCCGAAGGGCTTCTTCCCACTCGAGGACACCGGCCTGCTGCGTGCGACAACCGAGGGAGCGCCGGACACGTCGTTCGAAGCCATGCGCGCGCGACAGGAGCGCCTGATCGAGATCGTGCGGCGCGATCCCGCGGTCGATTACCTGACGGCTAACGTCGGCGGCAACGCGGGCCTCGGCAGCACCAGCCAGGGTTTCATGTTCATTGCGCTCAAGCCGCGCGAGGACCGCGACGCAGCCTCGACGGTCATCGGCAGGCTGCGACAGGCGACGGCTCAGGTGCCCGGCATCAGTTTCTCGGCGTCGCCCGTGCAGAACATCAACCTCAATTCCGGACGGCAGTCGCGCGCGCTCTACCAGTACACCCTGACGGGTCAGGATCTCGCCGAACTCTACGAGATCGCGCCTCGCCTGCGCGACCGGCTGGCGCAGGTACCGGAACTCCGCGACGTGGCCCTCGACCTGCAGCTGCGCAACCCGCAGATCGTCGTCGACATCGATCGCGAACAGGCCGCCCGGTTCGGCGTTTCGGTGGAATCGATCCGGAACACGTTGAACAATGCCTTCGGCTCGCGGCAGGTCGCGACCATCTACACGCCGTCGGCGGATTACCCGGTCATCATGGAGGCGAACCGCACGTTCCAGAGCGATCCGGACGCTCTTGCGCGCATCTTCGTGCGCGGCGCCAACAATCAGAGCGTGCCGCTCGAGGTCCTGGTCAAGCTGAACCGTTCGGTCGGCCCACTGTCGGTCTCGCGCATCGCGCAGCAGCCGGCGGTCACCATGTCCTTCAACACTGCGCCGGGCGTATCACTCGGCGAGGCGACGGACGCGATCCGTCGCGCCGAGCGCGATCTGAACCTGCCGTCCTCGGTGACGACAGGGTTCTCCGGCACGGCGCAACTGTTCCAGGATGCGCTACAGGGTCAGGTGCTGCTCCTGATCGCCGCCGTGGTGGTGATCTATATCGTGTTGGGAGTCCTCTACGAGAGTTTCATCCATCCGATCACGATCCTCTCCGGCCTGCCATCTGCCGGCCTCGGCGCGCTGCTGGCACTGAAATACTACTCTCTCGACCTCAGCGTGATCGCCATCATCGGCATCCTGATGCTGGTCGGCATCGTCAAGAAGAACGCGATCATGATGGTCGACTTCGCTCTCGAGCGGCGACGACAAGGGGCGAGCGCCTCCGACGCGATCCAGGAAGCCGCGCTCGTGCGTTTCCGCCCGATCATGATGACGACGCTGTGCGCGATCTTCGGCACGCTTCCGATCGCGATCGGCCATGGCGCGGGGTCGGAGCTGCGGCAGCCGCTCGGAATCGCGGTCGTCGGGGGGCTCTGCGTCTCGCAGCTCCTGACGCTCTACATCACGCCGGTCGTCTACTACTACCTCGACAAGGTGGACACCTTCTTCAAAGGTGGGCCGGAACGGACGGAAGAGCCGGGGCCGGCGGATCACGGGGATGGGCTTGCCGTTCCCGTCCGGCCGGCGGCGGGCCAGCCTGTCGTTCCGCAGCCGGTCGCCGCCATGGTCGCGCCGCAGGGCGCGGCGCTCCAACGGTCCGACTGATTTCCGGTACGTCCCCTCTTCCCCTCCGTCTTCCGATCCCCTTCCCGTCAGACAGGTACCATGTTCCAACTCGATGAACTTGAGGCGGCGGCGGCGCTCGTGCACGCGCACATGCCGCCGACGCCGCAATATGCCTGGCCGCTGCTCGCGGCGCGGACAGGCTGCGTCACGGTCGTCAAGCACGAGAACCACACGCCTGCAGGGGCCTTCAAGGTCCGCGGCGGGCTGGTCTTCATGGATCGGCTCAGGCGCGAGCGGCCGGAGATCGGCGGCGTGGTCACGGCGACGCGTGGCAACCACGGGCAGAGTCTCGCGTTCGCCGGCGGCCTCCACGGCGTCCGCGTGACGATCTGCGTCCCGCACGGCAACTCCGTGGAAAAGAACGCCGCCATGCGCGCCTTCGGGGCCGAGGTGATCGTGGGCGGTGCGGATTTCGACGAGGCGCGTCAGATCGCCGCCGATCTCGCCACCGAGCGTGGCCTGCTCTTCGCGCCGTCGTTCCATCCCGATCTGGTCAGGGGCGTGGCCACCTACGCGCTCGAACTCTTCCGCAGCGCCGGCCCGCTCGACGCCGTCTACGTGCCGATCGGCCTCGGATCGGGCATCTGCGGCGTGATCCGCACGCGGGATCTGCTCGGCCTCGAGACGAAGGTCTATGGGGTGGTGGCCGAGAACGCCGCCGCATACGCGCTCTCGCACGAGGCGGGTCACATCGTCGAAACCAATTCGGCGCAGACGTTCGCGGACGGCATGGCCGTGCGCAAGCCGTCGCCGGAGGCGTTCGAGATCATCCGCGCCGGAGTGGCCGGCATCGTCAGGGTCAGCGAGGACGAGATCGCGGCGGCCATCCGGGCCTATCACGAGGATACCCACAATCTGGCGGAGGGCGCCGGAGCCGCGCCGCTGGCCGCCCTGCTGCAACGCCGGACGATGCATACAGGGCAGCGGGTCGGCCTGATCCTGTGCGGCGGCAACATGGACCGGGACGTGACGGCCACGGTTCTGGCCGGCCGGACCCCGACGCCGAACTGATCGAGCAGTGGCCACGACAGTTTAGAAAGTCTCTAATATATTGAATTAATTGCATAAATTCTTGACGAGCCGATGGCGTTGGGCGATGGAAGCGCAGCTCGGACATCGTCCGACCGCAAGTTTGGACCTTGAACCCAACCTATCGGAGACGTGTCCATGACCGTTCTTTCCAAGTCCCGCATCGCCCTCGCCGCCCTCGCCTGTCTCGTCTCCGGCGCTGCCGCGGCGCAGGACGTCAACGTCTACACCTACCGAGAGCCGCAGCTCATCAAGCCGCTGTTCGACGCCTTCACGCGCGAGACCGGGATCAAGGTCAACGTCGTGTTCGCCGCCAACGGGCTCGAGGACCGGATCGCGTCGGAAGGCGACAAGAGCCCGGCCGATCTGCTGCTGACCGTCGACATCGCGCGGCTGACCCGCGCCGTCGAACTCGGCGTGGCGCAGCCCGTCGACTCGCCCGTGCTCGCCGCCGCCATCCCGGCGACGTTCCGCGACCCTGGCAACCTCTGGTACGGTGTGACCTATCGCGCCCGCGTCGTCTATGCCGCGAAGGATCGGGTCAAGGACGAGGCCATCACGTACGAGAGCCTCGCCGACCCGAAATGGCGCGGCAAGATCTGCATCCGCGATGGGCAGCACATCTACAACAACGCCCTGTTCGCCGCCTACGTCACCCGTCACGGCGCAGCGAAGGCGGAAGACTGGCTGCGGGGCCTCAAGGCCAATCTGGCCAAGAAGCCGAGCGGCGGCGACCGCGAGGTGGCCAAGGATATTGCCGCCGGCGCCTGCGACATCGGCCTCGGAAACACCTATTACGTCGGCCTCATGCTCAACCGCGAGCCGGAGCGCCGGGCCTGGGCCGATGCCGTGCGCATCGTGAAGCCGACGTTCGAGAACGGCGGGACGCACGTCAACGTTTCGGGGTTCGTGCTGGCGAAACATGCGCCGAACAAGGCGAACGCCGTTCGGCTGGCGGAATGGCTGGTGTCGGACACCGCCCAGAAGCTCTACGCCGAGCAGAACTTCGAATATCCGGTCAAGGCGGGGATCAGCATCGAGCCGACGGTCGCGGGCTGGGGCGCGCTGACGCCGGACCCGATGCCGCTGTCCGAGGTCGCCCGCAACCGGAAGACCGCCAGCGAACTGGTCGACAAGGTCCAGTTCAACAACGGTCCGAACTCCTGATGCGGCTTCGCGTGTGACGCCGGTTGCCGGGCGGCATCGCTCGTGACCCTGGTGATCGACCGGCCCGTGGCGCCGGCCAGTTCACGGCGCAACGCGTCGGAGACCGGCCGGGCCCGTCGGCGGAGGGTGCTCGTCAGCAACGCCGGCTGGCTGACCGCGGCCATCACCGCGGCGCCCATCGTCGCCCTCGTCTGGATCGCGGCCGGCGCATCGCTCGATGGCTGGCCGCATCTCGTCCGCCACGTGCTGCCCCAGGCGCTCAGCGAGACCGCGATGCTGCTCGCAGGCGTCGGGGTGGTCGTCACGCTGCTGGGTGTCGGAACCGCCTGGGTCGTGGCGGCATACCGGTTCCCCGGTCGCGATCTGCTGTCGATCGGCCTCGTGCTGCCGCTCGCGATCCCGACCTATCTGATCGCGTATCTCTACGTCGACCTGCTGGACTTCTTCGGACCCGTCCAGAGCTGGCTGCGGGCCGTCACCGGGTTCGAGCGGCGCGTCGAATACTGGTTCCCGGAGCCGCGCAGCCAAGCCGGGGCCATTCTGCTGCTCGGGCTCGTGCTCTACCCTTACGTCTACGTGCCCGTGCGCGCGCTGTTCGCGACACAGGCCGCCAGCGTTCTCGAGGCCGGCCGTCTGCTCGGAGCCTCTCCGGCGGCCCTGCTCGGCCGGATCGCTCTGCCTCTGGCGCGTCCCGCGCTGCTCGCGGGACTGACGCTGGCGCTGCTCGAAACGCTGAACGACATCGGCGCCAGCGAATATCTCGGCGTCAGGACGCTCACGGTATCGATCTACACCACCTGGCTGAACCGCGGCAGTCTCGCGGGCGCGGCGCAGATCGCGCTGCTGACGCTGGGCGTCGTGGCGCTGCTGATGGCGACGGAGCGCTGGTTCAGCCGCGGTGTGACGGTCGCGACAGCCGCGCGACAGCCGCGCCGGATGGAGCCGATCCGCCTGAGGGGCCTCGCCGCGGCGGCGGCCACCGGGTTCTGCGCGCTGCCGGTGCTGCTCGGTTTCGTGTTGCCGGCGACGGTGCTGATCCACGAGGTCGTCACGCGCCACCTCGCGGCGTCGGCCGCCGCCGAGCTCATGGCTGCTGCCGGCAACACCCTGATCGTTTCGCTTCTCGCGGCCGTCTTGGCGGTTGCGGTCGGTACGCTGCATGCGCTCTCTGCCCGGAGCCGTCGCGGATTGTTGCCCGCCGTCGCCGATCGGACCGCCACGATCGGCTACGCCGTGCCCGGCACGGTCCTCGTCATCGGCCTTCTGGCCGTCCTGGGTGGCGCCGATCGGCTGCTGAACGGCGTCGCGGGAGCGCTGGGACTTCCGGAGCCCGGCCTGATTCTGTCGGGATCGCTGTTCGCGATCGTCCTCGCCTATGCGATCAGGTTCCTGATGATCGCGATGCACACGGTCGAATCGGGACTGCTGCGCGTCTCGCCGAGCATCGACCATGCCGCCCGCGTGCTCGGCTCGCGGTCGATCGAGACGAAGCGGCGCGTTCTGCTGCCGATGATCAGCCCATCGCTCGGCGCCGCAGCCCTGCTGGTCGTCGTCGATTGCATGAAGGAGCTTCCGGCGACGTTGCTGCTGCGCCCCCTCAATTTCGAGACGCTGGCCACGACGGTATTCGGCCACGCCGCGCGCGGCTCGTTCGAGGACGGCGCGCCGGCGGCGCTGCTGATCGTCGTGGTCGGGCTGATCCCGGTCACGGTCATCGCCCTCGCCGGCAACCGTCACCAGAAGCAGTCGTTCCAGAGTGGGATGCGATCCATTCAGGCTTGATCCGGCGTCGGACAGCGTTATGACAGAAGCGTGAACCGGGCGGGGCCCGCGCTCTGGAGCGCCCAGATGAACCTCGAACGCGTTCGGGCAAAGCGTGTTCTCCGGGTCGCGGCGATCCTCGGGGCGCTCGCCGTGGCCGCGATCGGCCTCAGGCCATGGATGCTCGGCACCGGCGACGTCCGCTCGGTCGTCCTTCGGCAGCTCTCCACCGTCGCCGGGCTCGAGCTCGGCGCCACGGGCGACTTCACCATCGCGCTGCTGCCCTACCCGCGCATCAAGCTGGAAGGCGTATCCGGTTCTGCTCCCGACGGTACGGCGCTCACCGCCGATTCGCTGCGTGGCGGCATCCGGCTTCTGCCGCTCCTGCAGGGCGAACTCGTCCTGCGCGACGTACTGCTGATCAGGCCCAGGATCGTCGTCGGCGGATCATCGGCGGTGACGGCGGCCGAGCTGTTTCGCGGCGGCCTCTTGCTCTCGCCCGATCGGCTGGGACTGCTCCCGCTGCGCGCGGTCCGGTTGCGCGCGGCAGAGGTCGTTGCCGGCGGGCTCACGTTCTCGGCGCTCGACGGGGACATCCTTCTCGACCCGGGCGGGACGACGATGACGGCCAGCGTCACCGGCGTCTTCAAGGAGCAGACGTTTGCGGTCGAGGGCAAGCTCGGGCGCGAAACCGGAGGTGGGTCCGCCTGGTCGCTGGCGGCCGACGTGCGCTCGACCGCGCTCGACCTGTCGACATCCGGTCGTTTCACGGCAGGAGCGGCGGCGGCGTATCAGGGCAGACTGAAGCTGAGATCGCAGCACGGAGTCGAACTCGCGCGCTGGCTCGGCCTGCCGCAAACGCTGCCCGGGCCGATGCGGGGTCTTTCGATCGAGGCCGATCTCTCCCTCGATGCGACGCAGGTCGATCTTCGTGGAATGACCTTCGAAGCGGACGGTAACCGGTTCAACGGCGTCGCGACGATCCGCGACGCTGCCGGTCGCCCG
>CAZVMY010000082.1:7389-9111 GCA_964628955.1 uncultured Methylocystis sp. | reverse complement strand
CGCAGAACGAGGCCGGCATGCGGATCGAGCCGCCCTGGTCACCGCCGATCGCCATGTCGACCTCGCCGGCGGCGAGCACGGCGCCCGAGCCCGACGAGGAGCCGCCAGCCGAATAGCCGTGCTTGTGCGGGTTATGCACGAGGCCGGTCGAATTGGTGTGGCTGCCGCCCGACAGACAGAAGCTCTCGCAATGCGTCTTGCCGACGATGGTCCCGCCCGCATCGAGGATGCGCGTGACGATCGTCGCGTCGATGTCGGGCGTGTAGCCCTTCAGCGTCGAGGAGCCGTTCATCATCGGCACGCCGGCAAGGCAGACGTTGTCCTTGATCGCGATCGTCTTGCCAGAGAGCGGCCCGCGCGCCGCGCCGCGGATCTCGGTCTTCACGTACCAGGCGTTGTGCGGATTCTCTTCGGCGGAGGGCCGGTAGCCGGCCGTGCGCGGATAGGACACGGTCGGCAGGTAATCCGGCATCGCGTCGAGCTCGTCGTAGCGCTGCATCGACGCTTCCATCAGGCCGAGGAATTCGCTCAGCCGCTCGTCCGAGAGCGTCATGCCGAAATCCTGCGCGATCGCCTTGAGCTGCGGGAGGGAGGGACGCTGGACGGCCATGCGGGCGCGCCTTTCCGGGCTGACGGGGGCGATGCGAGGGGCGGCGGCAGGGACGGGTATCGTGCCGTTGGCGGACGAGGGACGGGGCGCCGCCCCGTTGGCAGCCTTCACGGCCGGCTTCGGCGGCGTGACGGTGGAGCCGTTCGCGTGGCTGCCATTGGGTTTCGCGCCGTTCGCCGGCCCGCTGCGGAAGCCGGTGAATTCGTCGATCAGCGCGGAATCCGCAAAGGAGTCGCGGCCGATCTCGCCGGCGATCTGGCCCTTCTGCAGGACGATCAGCCGGTCCGAAAGTGCCGTGATGAACTCGAGGTTCTGTTCGACGAGCACGACCGCCATGCCGCGTTCGCGGCTGAGTTCACGCAGCTTTTCCTCGATCAGGTCGACGATCGAGGGCTGGATGCCTTCGGTCGGTTCGTCGAGGAGCACGACCTGCGGGTCGCTGATCAGGCAGCGGGCGAAGGCGAGGAGCTGCTGCTCGCCGCCCGAGAGCGCGCCGCCCTGCCGGTCGAGCAGACGCTCGAGCTGCGGAAACTCGGCCAGGACGTCGGCCATCGCCGCGTCGTCGTCGCCCGCGCCATGGGCGGCGATCCCCATGCGCAGGTTGTCGCGCACCGACAGCGCGGGAAAGATGCCGCGGCCCTGCGGCACGTAGCCGATGCCGAGCCGCGAGCGCTGGTGGCTCTTCTCGCGCGTCACATCCATGCCGGAGAGCAGCACCTCGCCGGCGGTTGCCGGCACGAGGCCGATCAGCGCCTTGAGCAGCGTCGACTTGCCCATGCCGTTGTGGCCCAGCACGCCCACGATCTCGCCGGCCTCGATGCCGAAGGTCAGCCCGTGCAGGATCGGCACGCGGCCATAGCCCGCGCGCAGCCCCTTCACCTGGAGTACCTGCACTTCGAGGACGTGCGATGTCTCGCTCAATGCTTGTGCCCCAGGTAGACGTCGCGGACGGTCGGATCGGCCGAGACGACGTCCATCGTATCCTCGATCAGGATCGCACCGCGATGGAATACCGTCACCATCTGCGCGATCGAGCGGATGAAGTTCATGTCGTGCTCGACGATGATCAGCGTGGCCCGGGCGTTGAGCTCGCGGATCAGGCCGGCGGTGAA
>CAZVMY010000082.1:0-7289 GCA_964628955.1 uncultured Methylocystis sp. | reverse complement strand
ATCTGCGTCTTGATGCCGACGCCGAGCTGCGCCACCTCGTGCGGCTCGAAGCCGGTGGTCTCGAGATCCTTGATGCGGACCGTGCCCTCGGAGGGCTTGAGCTGGCCGGTCAGGCATTTGAAGAAGGTACTCTTGCCGGCGCCGTTCGGGCCGATCAGGCAGCGCAGTTCGCCGGCGTGGAGCGTGAAATCCACCTGGTCGTTCGCCACCACGCCGCCGAAACGGACGGACAGGTTTCGCGTCTGGAGTACCACCTCGCGCCGCATCGCCTACTCCGCCGGCTTCAGGCTGGAGCGGGCCGGCCTGAGCCGCGCCCGCAGGCGGTCGCGCTTGCCGGTGCGGCGGCGGAGCCGGCGGCTGGCCAGCTCCGTCAGGGCCGGCACGACGCCGCGTGGCAGGAGCAGCACGAACAGGATCAGCACGATGCCGAGCACGATGTTGCTGTTGAAATAGGACTGCGTCCCCAGCCACGAGGTCAGCCAGAACACGCCGAAGGCGCCGAGCACCGGACCGATCAGCGTGCCGCGCCCGCCGACGATCACCCAGATGATCACCTGCGCCGCATAGGACAGGTTGAACAGGTCCGGCGTGACGCGGCCGATGCCGTTGGCGATGAGCACGCCGGCGACGCCCGCGATGCCGCCGCCGATCGTGAAGAGGCCGAGCTTGTAGAGCCGGGTGTCGTAGCCGAGCAGCTCGGCGCGTGTCTCGTTCTCGCGGATCGCCACGCAGACGCGGCCGAAGCGGCTTCGCGTCAGCCAGATGCAGCCGAAATAGGCGATGAGCAGCGCGCCCATCGCCACGTAGAACACGTCCTGCGGAAACAGGATGGCGCGGGAATCCCAGGGCAGGTTGAGCGGCGGCGCGCTCGTGCCGTTGAAGCCGCCGAGCAGCGCCTTGCCGATCTTGTAGTCAGGACCCGACGTCCTGCGCAGCAGGTTGAAGAAGATCAGCGTCACGGTGAGCGTGATGACGCCGAGATAGACGTCGCTGATCCGGCCGTAGAACATGAAATAGCCGAGGATCGCGGCGAAGGCCGCGGCCACCGCGACGGCGAGCAGGATCGCCACCGTCGTCTCGCCGAAATTCTGCGCCGAGATCGCATAGACATAGGCGCCGAGCCCGAAGAACGCGGTCTGGCCGAAGCAGAGGATGCCGCCATAGCCCCAGACGAGACCGAGGCTGAGCGCGAGCAGCGCCAGCGCGATCGTCGTCGTCAGGTTGATGATGGTGAACAGTTGCAGCACGCGCGGCGCACCGAACAGGATCACGAGGCCGATGACGGCGATCGCGATGAGGCGGCCGCGATCCTGGGCGGATGTCATAGGCTGCGACGGAAATAGCGTCCGGTGATCCCGTTCGGCATCAGCCTGAGCAGGACGATCGCCAGGACGAGCAGCGCCACCTCGCCGACCGTCGGTCCGCTGAGGAAAGTGACGATGCCGTTGATCGTGCCGAGCAGCGTCGCGGCGGCCGCGGTGCCGGCGAGGATCGCGGCGCCGCCGCTGATCACGGTGATGAACGCCTTGCCGATATAGGTCGCGCCGATGGTCGGCACGACGCCGGTGATCGGCGCCAGCACGCCGCCGGCGAGGCCCGCCACGGCGGAGCCGAGGCCGAACGTGATCATGTAGATCGTGCTCGTCGAGACGCCGAGTGCTGCCGCCATGTCGGCGCGCTGCATCGTGCCGCGCGCGAGCAGGCCGAGCTTCGTATAGCGCAGCACCGCCAGCACGCCGCCGAACAGGACGATCGCCAGCGCGATGAGAAACAGCTCGTATCCGCTCGTCACATAGGCGCCGATGGCGACCGCGCCGATGGGCGGCGAGAGCGTCGTCGCGGTCTGCGGTCCGAATAGCGCCGTGACGATGCCGACCAGCAGCAGGCTGAGCCCCCAGGTGGCGAGCAGCGTGTCGACGGTGCGGCCATAGAGAAACCGGATCAGCAGCCGCTCGACCACGATGCCGATCAGCCCGACCACGATCGGGGCAAGCACGAGCATCGCGATCCAGACGTTGACGCCGCGGTTGGTCGCGACGACCACCGTGTAGCCGCCGAGCATGAGGAACTCGCCGTGGGCGAGGTTGATGACCCGCATCATGCCGAAGATGATCGCGAGACCCAGCCCCACGAGCGCGAGGTTCGCGATCCCGTAGACGACCTGCACGACGAGGGCGACGAAGAAGTCCACGCGGGTTCTATCCTCAGAAGGAGACGCCGCCGCGGACGAGCCGCGGCGGCCGGGAGTGTCGGCTTACTTGATGCCGGCTGCAGCCAGTCCGTTCTCGAAGTAGAACGTCGACTGCGTCGGCTTGGCGATCAGATCGCAGACCAGCAGCGTGTCGCTCGGCGGCTGCGCCGGGAACGACTCGATGATGTTGAGCTTCTGGCTCTTCACCTCGGCGATGTAGATATTCTGCAGCATGTGGTTGGTCTTCGGCTCGATCGTCACCTTGCCGCTCGGACCGTCGAAGCTGATCGGGCTCTGGAGTGCCTTGGTGACGGCCGCGCGCTCGGTCGTACCGGCCTTCTTGACCGCCTCCGCCCAGAGATAGACACCCTCGTAGGAGCGGGCCGCGGTCTCGGAGACGTAGTTGATCTTGGTCTTCGAGTTGGCGCGCAGATCCGTCACGAACTTCTTGTTCGCGGCGTTCTGCACCTCCTCGAAATAGCCGAACGAGACCAGCATGCCCTCGCAATCCTCGGGCGCCACCACGCTCTGTTCGCCGCCGGCGGTGAACACCGTCGAGGCGATCGGGATCGACTTGTTGAGGCCGATCGCGCCGTACTGGCGATAGAACGAGATATGCGCCGAGCCGACGAGCGCCGACATCACGAAATCGGGCTTCGCCGCCTGGATCTTCTTGATGGTCGGGCCGAAGTTGGTGACGTCGAGCGGGAAGAACTCGACCTCCAGCGTCTCGCCGCCGTTGTCCTTGACGTATTTCTTCACCCATTCCGAGGTGATCTGGCCATAGTTGTAGTCGGCCGCGATGATGTAGACCTTCTTGCCCCATTTCTTCATGGCATAGGGCACGAGCTTCTCGACCGTCTGCGCCGGGGTCGAGCCGGTGCAGAAGTTGTTGTAGTCGCAGACGCCGCCTTCGTAGAACGTGTTGTAGAAATAGAGCGTCTGGAAACGGTTCAGCACCGGCCGGATCGCCTCGCGCGAGGCCGACGTGATGCCGCCCTGCACGACGTCGACGCGGTCGCCGGCGGCGGCCTGTGTCGCGAACTGCGTGTAGAACTGGATCGTCGTCTGCGGGTCGTAGACGATCGGCTGGATCTGCCGGCCGAGCAGGCCGCCGGCCTCGTTGATCTCCTTGACGGCGAGCCGGGTCGCTTCGAGCATCGGAATGCCGAGCAGTTCCAGCCCGCCCGACTGGTCGAGGATGACGGCCATCTTGATCGGGTCGGCCGCCCAGGACCGGCGCATCAGGGCAGGCGAGGCGAGGACGAGCGAGCTTGCGCCCGCGCTCCTCAGCAGGGTCCGGCGAGTGACGCTCATCTCAGATGTCTCCTTCTTGTTGTCCGCTGATCCACGATCGTCGTCTCAGGCCGGGTCCGCCCCGTTCGCGGGGCCCGTCGTCTTGCTGCCGGGTTTCGTCGCGCCGCCGGCAAGCCGCCCGATGCCACCCGCCACGTTCATGCCGATTTCCTCGCCGAGTTTCTGGACGGCCGGAAGCTGGAGCGCCATCGACAGGATGCCGTCGATCACCTGGTTGACCACCGGTCCGTCGCCGCCGCCATAGCCTGATCCGCCGGAAGCGCCGCCGAAGCCGGTGACGTGGTTGATGCGGATGGAATCGATCTTCTCGGCCGGCTTCACCATCTCGCGTACGACCTCGGGCAGGGTCTCGATCTTGGCGAGATCGATCTTCATCTGAACGATCGTCTCGGACTGGGCGTTCTGCGCCGCATAGACCGCGGCATCGCCCTCGGCCTTCGCGAGAAGCTCCGTCTTCATCGCCCGCGCCTTCATCTCGGCCGCCTCGGCCTCCGCGGCGGCGAGCATGCGGACCGTGCCGGCCTGCGATTCGACCTTCGTGTCGTCCACCGCCGCGTCCTGCTGGGCGCGGATGACGGCGAGCGTCTTCACGCGCTCCGCGGCGGCGGTCTCGCGCGCCGTGGCGACGGCCTCTTTCGCCGAGGCGGCGCCCGCGATGCTCGCCTGCGCCGCGGCCTCGGCAACCGCCTCTTCCGCGCGCTTCGCGGAGAGCTTGATCTCGGTCTCGTATTTCGCGCTCTTCACGGCGAGGTTGGTCTGGAGTTCCAGTTCCTCGATCGCGCGGGCGCGTTCGATCTGCTCGGCCTTGACGCTGGTGTCGCGGTGGATGCGCGCCAGTTCGCGCCGGCCCTCGGCTGCCGCCTGCGCCTCGGCGGTTTCGGCCATGCTGCGCGCCCGGTAGGTCTCGACGGAGCGCTGCTGCGCAAGCTGTGCCTCCTCCTCCTCCTGCTCGATCGTGAGCCGCCGCTTGGTGGCGTCGAGATGGCTCTGGCGGACGGCCACGTCGGCGCTGTTCTCGATTTCGGCGCGCTCGCGCTTGTTGGTCGCGATCACCTCGGCGAGGCGCCGCATGCCGACGGCGTTGAAGGCGTTGTTCTGGTCGAGCGCGTGGAACGGCGTCTGGTCGAGACGGGTCAGCGATACGGCTTCGAGAAGAAGCCCGTTCTGCTTGAGCCGGTCGGTCAGCGCCACGGCGACCTCACCGACGTATTTGCCGCGGTTGTCCTGCAGCCCGTCCATCGTGTACTGCGCCGCGACGCTGAGCAGCGCGTCGACGAGCTTGCCCTCGAGCAGGTCGGCCAGATCCGTCGCCCGGAAGGCCTTGCTGCCTAAAGCTTGTGCAGCGGTCGCGACCCCCGCATCGGTCGGTTCGACGCGGACGTAGAACTCGGCAGTGGCGTCGATGCGCAGGCGGTCCTGCGTGATGATCGACTTCTCGCCGATCCGCTCGACCTCCAGCCGCACGGTCCGCATGTTGATCTCGGCGACCCGGTGCACGATCGGCACGCTGAGCACGCCGCCATCGAGGACGATCCGCTGACCGCCGAGACCCGTCCGCACGATCGCGGTTTCGCGACTGGCCTTCACGTAGAAGCGATTGAGGAACAGGATCGCCACCACGACGACGGCAGCAAGCAGAATTGCGATACCCCAGACCAAGACCTTGCGAACTCCCAAATCCGACGGGCGCGGTAGCCCTCTGCACGCCTCGATCGGCCGAAATTAGTCAGCAAGACCCGCGCCAAACACGACGCACTGATGGCCAGGGACGACATCCTCGCGATGCGCGACAGGATCGAGTGGATGATCCTCGCCAATTCGCTTGCGGCATCAGATGTGCGCAGCATAACCTCACTGCCCGACGGAGCCGAAACTCCCGTCCTCGAGCTCTCCGATTGCCCTCCCGCCGAGGACGACAGCTGCACCGGGAAAGCTTCGTCTGCCAACGCGGGACCGCATGGCGCGTTGGCGGCTTAGGATGATCTTCTGGCCGATGGAGTGTCCTCATTGATCACGGGCGGATCGAACCGCGGGGCGGACGCTGACGACAGGCGCCTCGACGATGCCGCACGGGCCGGGTGGCTCTACTACGTGGCTGGCAATACCCAGGACGAGATCGCCCGAAAGCTGGCGATTTCGCGACAATCGGCGCAGCGATTGGTGGCGCTCGCCGTCAGTCAACGGCTTGTCAAGGTTCGCATTGACCATCCGATGGCCGCCTGCATGGAATTGGCCGAGGCTCTGACGGAAACGTTCCATCTGCGCTTTTGTGAAGTGACGCCCCGCGATCCCGACAGTCACTCGACGACGCTGGGCATTGCGAATGCGGCCGCTGCCGAACTCGAGCGGTGGCTGTCGCGGGAAGAGCCCACGGTGATCGGCATGGGTACGGGCGAGGAGATGCGCGCCACCGCGCTCCAGATCCGCCAGATGAACTGCCCGCAGCACAAACTCGTGTCGCTCGTCGGCAACATCGCGCCGGACGGCTCGGCCTCGCTGCTCGATGCCGTCAGTCGGGCGGCCGACATGGCCAAGGCGCCGCATTTCCCGATGCCGTGCCCGGTTATCGCGAGGACGCCGGAAGAGCGCGACGCGATCGTGGGCCAACGCCACATCCAGCAGGTCGCGGCGCTGGCGCGGTCCGCAGACGTGACGTTCGTCGGCGTGGGCTCGATGGTCGAGGACGCGCCGCTGGTAAAGGACGGGTTTCTGTCGTTGACCGACATGCGGGCGATGGCGGCTGCCGGCGCTGCCGGCGAAATTGCCGCCTGGGCCTACGACGATGCTGGCGAGTTCATCCGCGGCCTCAGCAACGACAGGGCGCTGGGCGTGCAGCCGGAGCGCGATCCGGCTCATCCTGTCATCGGCGTGTCCATGGAGCCCGGTCGCTTGCGCGCCATTCGTGCCGCGCTGAAGGGTCGGCTCCTCAACGGCCTGATCACAGACGAGGCGATGGCGCGCCGCCTGCTCACCTGACCTGGTCTGCCGCCGGGTTACCGCTACGCGCACGGTCGCAGCTTGACAGAATTCTTCCAAGATGGTCGATTGCTAATGCGATGGGCATTTGCCCAAAGACCTTCCCGTCAGAGAGAAGGCGCACTCGCATGGAAACGCACCATCCGGCCTCACGGCTCGAAGCGAGCCGCTGGCCATCAAGGAGGAAAGCATGATCCGCCCGTCCGGTGTCCTGACCGCAACGGCCTTTGCTCTGCTGTGCGCGAGCAATGCCATCGCCCAGACCAAGCTGACTATTGCCACGGTCAACAACGGCGACATGATCCGCATGCAGGGTCTGACCGCCGACTTCACCGCAAAGAACCCCGGCATCACGCTCGAATGGGTGACGCTGGAGGAGAACGTGCTGCGCCAGCGCGTGACCACCGACATTGCGACCAGGGGCGGCCAGTTCGACGTACTGACGATCGGCACCTACGAGGTGCCGATCTGGGCGAAGCGCGGCTGGCTCGTGGCGCTCGACGGACTGGGCGCGGATTACGACGTCGGCGATCTTCTGCCCGCGATCCGGAGCGGCCTTTCCGCCGAAGGCAAGCTTTACGCCTCGCCATTCTATGGCGAGAGTTCCATGGTGATGTATCGCAAGGATCTCATGGAAAAGGCCGGGCTGAAAATGCCCGATGCGCCGACCTGGGCCTTTATTGCGGATGCTGCCCGCAAGATGACGGACAAGGCGACCGGCACCTTCGGAGTATGCCTGCGTGGCAAGGCAGGCTGGGGCGAGAACATGGCGCTGATCACCACTATCGCCAACGCCTATGGCGCA
>CAZVMY010000081.1:0-9133 GCA_964628955.1 uncultured Methylocystis sp. | reverse complement strand
GCGCAGGGCGGCGTGATCTACGCCAAGTCGAACACGCCGGAGTTCGGCGCCGGCGCCAACACTTTCAACGAGGTGTTCGGCCGGACGCTGAACCCCTGGAACACCAGCCGCTCGGCGGCGGGGTCGTCCGGTGGCGCGGCGGTGGCGCTGGCGACCGGCATGGCCTGGCTGGCGCATGGCTCCGATCTCGGCGGCTCGCTGAGGAATCCGGCGAGCTTCAACGGCGTCGTCGGGCTGCGGCCGACGCCTGGCCGCGTCGCGACCGATCCCGGCGCCGAGATCGACCGCCGGCTCGGCGTCGAGGGACCGATGGCGCGCAGCGTCGAGGATGTCGCGCTGTTCCTCGACGCCATGGCCGGCGAGGACGCGCGCGATCCGGTCTCGCTGCCGGCCGGAGCCAGCTTCCTCGCGGCGGCGCGCTCGGGCTGGAAACCCAGACGTGTCGCGTTCTCGGCCGATCTCGGCATCACGCCGGTCGATCCCGAGGTGGCGGCGATCTGCCGCGCCGCGGCGCTGCGCTTCGAGGACGCCGGCGTCATCGTCGAGGAGGCGCATCCCGATCTTTCCGAAGCGCATGACTGCTTCCAGGTGCTGCGCGCCGTCGGCTTCGCCGTGAACCGCAAGGCGCTGCTCGACCAGCATCGCGACAGGCTGAAGCCCGAGGTGATCTGGAATATCGAGAAGGGGCTGGCGCTCACGGGACACGAGATCGTACGGGCCGAGAACCAGCGGGCCGCGATGACGCGCCGCGCGTTCGGTTTCTTCGAAACCTACGACCTCCTGCTCACGCCGGCGACCATCGTAGCCCCCTTCCCCGTCGGGCAGCGCCATGTCGAGAGCTGCAACGGCGTTGCCTTCGACAACTACATCCAGTGGCTCGCCATCGCCTACGCGATCACGCTCATCGGCGCGCCGGCGCTGTCGCTGCCCTGCGGCTTCACGCGGGAAGGGCTGCCGGTCGGGCTGCAGATGGTGGCGCTGCCGCGCGGCGAAGCGCGCCTGCTGCCGGCGGCAAAGCTGCTCGAGGACGTTCTGGGGCTGAAGGACCGCGTGCCGATGGAGCCGCGGGCGGGGATGTGAACGCTACAAGCGCTGCGATTTTAGCTAACCACGATCCACGCGGGGGTCCTTGACGGGCTTCATCGCTTCGACATCCGGCGTCCATTGTATCGGTAGTCGCCATCGGTCGCCGCGGCCAGAGGCGCCGATCTTCATTTTGATCACCGGCCACCAGCGGATGACGAATGCGGCCTGTCCGAACCTCTTTAGATTTGGCCACCCTGATGGCGGCCAGACGGAGATCAGTCCGGACTCTACGTAGGCCACGAGGTTGACCGGCTTCTGCAGGATGTTGTGGTCGCCAGAGATCATGGCGTCGCCGCCCTCTTGTGCGAAGCGAAACATCCATTCGGGATCAGGGCTCCCTTGGCCGTAATCCTCCACAACTGAGGTGATCTCGACGGCTGTATCGTCTTCGAGCCGCCGAATGGCCTCGACGATCCGCCTCGAGACGTTCTCGTCGAACTTGATTCTCACGCCGCCAAGCGCTGCTCGAAAGCAACGGCCTGAGTGACGGATTCCCGGTCGGTTCCATACCAGCCCGCGACCGCATCAACGTCGCCTTCGGCAAGAAAGGCCGCGGCAAGCGTTTCAGTGGGAACGTGGCCATGTTCCGTGACGGGGCGCCCAAAGGCGTACCGAGGATCAATGATGATCTTCGAGAGCTCGGGAAACGGTTTCAATCCGCCGACGGCATCATCAATATAGACGACCGTGTCGAACAACGAGGGTTCAACGACGGAAGAAAAGGCAAACTCATCCGTCATGATGTCGATTAGGCGCCGCTCACCTTCGTCGACCGCTTCCTGCATCATTACTCTCTTGCCGTCCGTTCGAAACCGCCTGTCGGCAAACGGATGCTGGATCCCGTAATCGTCACGCAGCTTTCGCGCCGCCTTTCGGATCGTCTGGAGCGAGAGCCCATGTTTCCGAAACCGCGCGACGAACCGTGCCTCTACGAGTGCGAGAAATGGCACCAGAAGCTGGCCCGCAACACGATCGAATGGTGTGATGATCGCCGGCGGAAGGCGCGACCCGTCGCGCACTCGAAACCACGAGGCGACCGTGGCGTTGGTCGACTCGGCCAGTTTCGCCGCGAAAGCCACGGGATAGACCCCGTCGCGAACCGCCGCTCGCCAGTTCATGGTCCGTGTTTGCATCATGATCCTATGAACCACGTGTGCATCGATTCCGTAAACGAAACCTCTCGCACGCTCCCTACCGCCGCGTCACCAGCCACACACCCACCAGCACGATCGCGGCCGCGGCGACCTCGCGCAGGCCGATGAACTCGCCCAGGAAGAGCGCTGCGAGCACGCTGGCCCAGAGCGGCTGGAGATAGCCGACCATGCCGGCGATCGTGGCGCCGGCGCGCTGGATCAGCATGAGATAGAGGATCATGGGCAGCACGGTGGCGATGCTGCCCAGCCCCAGCAGCAGCGGCCAGCCGGCGAGCACGCCGTTCCAAGCGGCCCCGCTCTCGAAGGCCAGCGACAACGCGAGGCCGACGACGGCCGAACAGGTCTGCTGGCCGAGCGCGAGGCGTTGCGGGTCGGTTCCCCTCGCGTTCCGCGCGTAGATGGCGCCCAACGCGTAGCTCAGCGCGGCGCCGAGCATCGCCGCCACGCTCCACAGATCGAAGGCGCCGCCGGTGCCGAGTTCGGGACCGACCAGCACGCCGATGCCGGCGAAGCCGAGCAGCACGCCGGCGATGGCACCGGGCCCGAGCCGTTCGTCGCGGAAGGCGAAATGGGCGAGGATGGCGATGAAGATCGGCGAGGTGGCCTGGATCATCGAGCCGGTCGCGGCATTGATGCGCACGAGCGCATAGGCGGTCAGCACGTTGGGGAGCCAGCCATTCGTCGTGCCGAGCGCCAGCGCGTGCCGAAACTCCGCCGCGCTCGGCATCAGCCGGCGCCGGGTCGCGAGGAAGAACAGGATCATCACCGTCGCCGCGACCATTCCGCGCGCGGCGGCGAAGGTGAACGGCGGCACCGAGCCGTCGAGCGCGCGCACGAAGACGAAGCCGCTCGCCCAGAAGGCGGAGCAGCCGAGCATGAAGGCCAGCACCATCGTGCGGCCGAACGGGCGCCCGTCCCCTGAGCCGTCTGTCGTCATCCGAGGCCCGGCGGCGCCCGGAAACCGCCGGTCAGACGTTCGAGCATCGCCGCGACGGCGATAACCGTGCGGTCGCCGCCCATCGGGCCGATGATCTGGACGCCGGCCGGCAGCCCGCCCGGCGTGAGCATGACCGGCGCGGCGGCGGCCGGAAGGTCGGCCCCGGTCGCCAGCGCCGCCCAGTGCAGGAAGTCGAGATAGGGTCGCGGCGCGCCGTTCACGTCCAGCGTGCGGGCATGGATGTCGGGCGCGTGGTCGTGCGGGATCGCCACCACCGGCGCCGGCGGGCAGAGCACGACGTCCACCCCCTCGAAAAAGCGCGCCCAGAGCCGGCGCAGCTTCTGCCGCCGGGCGTTCACGTCGGCATAGAGGCCGGGCGACATGCGCACCGCGCGCGCCTGCAGCGCTCGGTGCGAGAGATCGCCCGGCGCGAAGCTCTTCGCCTGCAGGGCGAGCCTGTCCCGAAGTTTCGGCGGCAGCGCATAGGCGACGATCGCGTGGTTCAGCAGCGCATAGACCTCGAACAGCTCCTCGAAGCGGATCGCCGGCCGGGCGCGCTCGTCGACGATCGCGCCGTCCGCGGCGAGCAGCCGAGCCGCCTCGCGCACGGCGGCGGAGACGGCGTCGTCGACCGGCGCCATCGGCTCGTCCAGCCAGAGCGCGACGCGCAGGCCGCGCGGATCGCTGCGGCGCGGTGGCGTGAGTGCGGGGCTGGGCGTGGCGGGATCGCGCGGGCCAGCGAGGATCGGCAGCAGCAGGTCGAGATCGGCGGCGGAGCGCGCCATCGGCCCGGCCACGACCAGTTCGGCATTGCGCTCAAGCCGCCGGTCGGGCGGCGGCGGCACCATCCCCCAGGTCGAGACCAGTCCCCAGCTCGTCTTGAGGCCATAGACGCCCGTGGCATGGGCCGGCCAGCGGATCGAGCCGCCGAGATCGGTGCCGAGCTCGAAGGCGCTCATACCGGTCGCGACCGCGACCGCCGCGCCGCCCGACGAGCCGCCCGGCGAGCGGGTGACGTCCCAGGGATTGTTCGTGACGCCGCAATGCGCGTTGAAGCTCTGGAAATCCCCGGAGAAGACCGGAACGTTGGTCTTGCCGAGGATGATCGCCCCGGCCTGCCGCAGCCGCGCCACGGCGGCGGCATCGACCGCCGGCACGCGATCCTTGAAGGCGGGCGAGCCCGCGGTCGAGACCATGCCCGTGACGTCGAAGGCGTCCTTGATCGTCACCGGCAGACCTTCGAGGGGGCGCGCCTCCCCGGCGGCGAAACGCCGGTCGGCGTCGAGCGCGGCAGCCCGTCCGCTCTCGGCAGCGAGATGCACGACCGCATTCAGTGCCGGATTGACGGCGGCGATGCGTGCCAGCGTCATCTCCAGAAGTTCGCGCGCGGAGAGCCGCCCGGCGCGGAGGCTCGCGGCGAGTTCGACGGCGGACGACAGCAGCGGATCGGTCATCGGCCCGGAAGCGCCGGTACGCCGATCAGCAGCGGATGCAGCCAGATCAGCGTCAGTCCGTAGAGCACCAGACCGGCGCCGAAGGCGACCGCGTCCCCTTGCGACCAGCCGGTCGCGACCGGGCCTGCTGCCGCGGGGCGGCGCTTCATCGAGATGCGCGCCAGCACCGCCCATGCGAGAAAGCCGCCGAACAGCAGCATGGAACCCAGGTCGCCGTTGGCCAGAAGATGGCCGGCGGCCCAGATCTTCACCGCGAGCAGCATGGGATGCTTCGTCGCCGATCTGATCCGGCCGGGCCGGTACGCGGCCGCCAGCAGCACGAAGACCGGCAGCATGATGATCAGGTTGAGGTGCTGCAACGCCGGCGGCGGGCTCCAGACCGGTACATAGCCCTGCGATCTGTAGAGACCGAAGCCCCAGACCATCAGCGCGAGCCCGACGAGCGAGGAGACCGAATACAGACCCCGGTAGCCGGCGGCGCCGAACCGCGCGATCAGCGTATCGCGGTTGCCCTGCGCCATGGTCGAGGCATGCGTGCCGAGGAAGAGGGCGAGGCCGAAGACGAGAACCAGAATGCCGCTCACCGGACCCCGCCTATTCCGCTGCCTTCACCGGCGCCGTTCCGGCGCGGACGATGTCGCGCCAGGCGCCCAGCACCCGGTCGAACTCCGCGAGGTCGGACGGCGACAGCCGGCCGAGGGTCTCGGTCACGAAATCCTGCTGCACCCTGGCGCCCTCGGCGGCGATGCGCCGGCCGGTCGCGGTCAGGTACAGCGCGTTCGCACGGCGGTCACCGGGGGTCACCCGCCGCTCGACAAAACCGGCGTCGACGAGCCGGTCGACCAGACCGGAGACGTTGCCCTTCGTCACGTAGAGGCGCGACGCCACGTCGTTCTGCGACATGCCCTCGCGCTCGGACAGCGTCGACAGGAGGTCGAACTGCGCGATCGAGAGGCCGACGGCGCGCAGCCGCCCCGCCATTTCGACCTCGACGCGCTGCTGCAGACGCACGAAGCGCAGCCAGACGCGGATCGGGGTGGTCTCGGGAGGGGCAGCAGGCGCACGGAGCATGAGGGATCCTTCCCCGTCTGAATAGGCCGGCCCGCAGCACTCCCGCAAGCGAAACACCGGCAGGCCGCAAGGTCGCGTCGACAGCGCCATCGGGCTCGGCTATCGGGCGACATGCGTCGTCTGCCGCCCGAGCCGGTTTCCGCGCGTGCCGTCTGGAGCGAGCGGCTCGCGGCGTTCGCCGTGGTCGTCGCCCTGACCGGCGTCGCCGTCACGCGGGCCGGTTCCTTGCCGGGCCTCTCGCCCCTCGCAGTCCTGGCGACCGCCATCGTGATCGCGACCGCGGCGCTGGTTCTCGGTGGCCTGGCGCTGGTCGAAATCTGGCGCGCGGGCTCCCCCGGCACGGGCAGCGCCGTTCGCGGCATCCTGCTCGCGCTGGCGCTCCTAGGCTGGCCCGCCTGGCTCGCGGTCACCGCGATCCGGCTGCCGCCGATCAACGACGTCTCGACCGATCTGGCCGATCCTCCCTCCTTCTCGCGGGCCCGCACCGCGCTCGAGGCGCGCGCCGGTCACGTGCCCCCCGAGAGCCGCAGCAACACGCGGGCCGAACAGCGGGCCGCCTATCCCGACCTCCAGCCGATCACCGTGGACCTGCCGGCGGCCGAGGCGTTCCAACTCGTGCTGAGAGCCGTGCGCGCGAGCGGCTGGGAGATCGTCGACCAGACGGCCCCTGCGGGCCGAACCGCCAACGGCCGCGTGGACGCGATCGATCGCAGCCTGGTGATGCGCTTTCCCGACGACATCACGATCCGCATCCGGCCGGTAGTCGGCGAGACCCGGATCGACGTGCGCTCGGTGTCGCGCCACGGCAACCACGATTTCGGCGTGAACGCGGCCCGGATCCGGCGTTTCGCGGAGCAACTGGCGCGGCAGCAGACGCAGCGTTGAGCGGCGCCTCTCGTCAACCCGGTCGATAGAGACCGTCGAGCCGGGGCGGACCGTCGGTCGCGGCGAGGCCGCGGGCGACGAGGCTCTCGAGCTGCGCGAAGACGGAGAGCGCGGCGGCGCCATGCAGCGCCGGCGCCAGTCCGTCGTAAATCCGCGGCACCATGGCCGCGATCGTTTCGTCGCCTGCTGCGAGGCGTCGCAGAATCGCCGCCTCGCGCTGGCGCCGGTGCTGCATGAGGCCGCGCAGGAAGCGCTGCGGCTCCCGCACCGGGCCGCCATGTCCGGGCCAGTAGGTGATTTCCGCCCGGCCCCGCAGGATGTCCAGCGACGCCATGTAGGCGCTCATCGATCCGTCCGGCGGCGCGACGATCGTCGTCGACCAGGCCATGACGTGATCGCCGGAAAAGAGATGCTCGCCGCCGTCGAGCGCGAAGCACAGGTGGTTCATGGTGTGGCCGGGCGTCTCGATCGCCTCGAGCCGCAGGCCGGCCAGGTCGGCCACGTCGCCGGTGGTCATGACCCGGTCGGGCGCGTGGTCGCGATCGGCGGCGGCGTCGAGCAGGTTCTCCTCGCCTTCCAGCGTCGATCGCGCCGCCCGATGCGGACCGGCACCCACGACCGGCGCGCCGGTGAGCGCCTTCAGCCGCGCCGCGCCGGGCTACTGCTCGCGATGCGTGTGCGTCACGACGCGCTGCCCGCGCCGCGCGGCGCCGCGCGCCGCCAGCAGCCGGTCGAGATGGCCGGGATCGTCCGGCCCTGGATCGATCACCGCGACCTCGCCCTCGCCCGCAACGTAGGTGCAGGTGCCGGTGAAGGTGAAGGGGCCGGGATTGGGCGCGACCAGCCGCCGGATGCGCGGCGCGACCCGGTCCAGCCGACCGGCCTCTGGGCCGGCGCGGTCGAAGGCCAGCGGCGTGTTGTCCGTTTCCGAAGTCCCGGTCGTCATCGGTTGCCTGTCACGAAAGGTGTTTCAGCCTTGCACGCGGCTTGAGGGCGGCGGGCCGCGAGCCTATACGTCGCCTCCGACGCGGGACAGCGCCGAGCCGGCGCGACGGAGGGCAGGATGCGGACGACTCAGACACTGGCGGCGGCGCTGTGGCCGACGCAGGGCCAGGGCGCGCTGCTGCGCGGCGCGGTGCTCGCGGTCGCGGGCGTGGCTTTGCTGACGGCATCCGCCAAGGTCAGCGTGCCGTTCTATCCGGTGCCGATGACGCTCCAGACGCTGGCGGTCCTCGTGATCGGCGCGGCCTATGGCGCGCGGCTCGGCGTCCTGACCGTCGCGCTCTATCTCCTGAACGGGCTCGCCGGCCTTCCGGTCTTCGCCAACACGCCGCCGGCCGTGCCGGGCATCGCCTATTTCTTCGGACCGACGGGCGGGTTCCTGCTCGGCTTCCTCGCGAGCGCCCTGATCACGGGTCTTGCCGCTGACCGCGGTCTGGCGCGGGCGCCCGTCAGGCTGTTCCTCGCGATGCTCGCGGCGCAGGTAGCGGTCTTCAGCATCGGCACGCTCTGGCTGGCCTATGGCGCGACGCTGGCCAGCGGCCGCGTCGGCCTCGGCCTCCAGACCGCCTTCAACGCCGCCGCCGTGCCCTATGCACTCGGCGATCTCGTCAAGACGGCGCTGGCCGCCCTGCTGATCCCGGCGGCGGCGGCGCTGATCGAGCGGCGGCGGGGGTAAACGCGGCAGTCGGCAGTCGGCAGTCGGCAGTCGGCAGTCGGGAGTCGGGAGTCGGGAGTCGGGAAGAGGTGCACGGAGACTTGCCGCGATGGCTATCGCCTCCCTCCCCCGCGAACGCGGGGAGGGTGAGGGAGGGGGCGGGTCAGACAGGGGCGAAAATCCTCATGCAGCACGGTCCCCCCACCCTCACCCGCCCCACGAGGGGGCGGGAAGCGGCCGACACCGCTGCTTTCCCGACTGCCGACTGCCGCGCCCTACCTGCTCCCCACGACCCGCAGCATCACGGCGTAGAGCGAGGTCGTGCCGCAGATGAACAGGCGGTTCCGCTTCGGGCCGCCGAAGCAAACGTTGGCGACCACCTCGGGAACGTTGATCTTGCCCAGCAGCGTGCCGTCCGGGTGGAAGCAGTGGACCCCGTCGCCGGCCGAGGTCCACAGATGGCCGGCCGTGTCGAAGCCGAAGCCGTCGAACAGCCCGGAATCACAGACCGCGAACACTTCGCCGCCCGAAAGCGTCATGCCGTCGGCCGCGACCGCAAAGCGGCGGATATGGCGCGGGCCGTCGTCCACGTGGGTAGCGCCGGTATCGGCGACGTACAGCGCCGTTTCATCCGGTGAAAAGGCGATGCCGTTCGGCTTCACCATGTCGGTGATCATGCGGCGGGTTTCGCCGGTTGCGGGATCGAAGCGGTAGACGTGGCTGCCCGGCTGCTCTGAGGGCGCGGCATCGCCCTCATAATCGCTGTCGATGCCGTAGGTCGGGTCGGTGAACCAGATCGTGCCGTCGGACTTGACGACCAGGTCGTTGGGCGAATTCAGCCGCCCGCCGTCGACATGCGACACGAGCACCGTCCGGCTGCCGTCGTGTC
>CAZVMY010000080.1:0-9219 GCA_964628955.1 uncultured Methylocystis sp. | reverse complement strand
GGCTGGCTGACGACCGAGGAACTCGTCTACGACGCGCGCGGGCGGCTGCTCACGCATGCTCCCTCGACCTACAAGATCCCGGTCGCTTCGGACGTGCCTGCCGATTTTCGGGTGTCGCTCTGGGATGGACCGAACCGCGAGGAGACGATCTATGCGTCCAAGGCGGTGGGGGAGCCGCCGGTCATGCTGGCGATCTCGGTTTTCGCGGCGATCGCCGATGCCGTCCATGCGGTCCGGCCCGGTCCGGACGTGCCGCTGGACGCGCCGGCGACGCCCGAAGCGGTGCTGCGCGCCGTGAAGCTGATGCGAGGTGATGGTCCTTGAAGATCTGGCCCACCATCGCCGCGACGATCGAACGCACGGGCGCCGCCGCTCTGGTGACCGTGGTCGACGTCAGGGGCTCGGCGCCGCGGGACGCGGGCGCCCGGATGGTCGTCGGGCGGGACGGCCGCTTTCAGGGCACGATCGGCGGCGGTGCGCTCGAATGGCAGGCACTGGCCGCGGCACAGAAGCTGTTTGCCGGTCGGGACGCGCCTTCTGCCGTGACCCTCGCGGCTGCGCTCGGCCCCGATCTCGGGCAATGTTGCGGCGGCCGCGTCACGCTCTCGATCGAACGGTTCGAAGCCGGCGATCGCGACTGGATCGACGATCTGGCAGGTCGGGAGGCGCACGGTCCGCTGGTGACGCGCGGACTTCCCTCCGCCGATGGCCGAATCCGTCGTCACCCCATCGAGACCGCCGCGCAAGCCGACCTGCGGCAGGATACTGACGGCAGTCTGATCGAGCGTTTCGGCGCGAGCGTGCTGCCGGTGCTGCTGTTCGGTGCCGGCCATGTCGGTCGCGCTGTCGTCCTGGCCCTCGCGCCATTGCCCGTGACGGTCTGGTGGGTCGACGGCCGGCCCGATGCCTTTCCCGAGCATGTGCCTGCGAACTGCCGCTTGAGCTCCGAGCCGCCGGCGACCGTGCTCGCAGGGGCGCTGGAGGGCGCCGCGGTCCTCGCGATGACGCACAGTCATCCCCTCGACCTCGACATCGTCGCGCGGGCGCTGACGGACGACCGCTTCGTGTTCGTCGGCGTGATCGGCAGCCGAACGAAGCGCAGGAGGTTCGAGGGTATGCTGCGGCAGGCGGGTATCGACGACGGCCGCATCGGACGGCTCGTCTGTCCGATCGGGCTACCGGACCTGTCCGGCAAGGAGCCTGCGGTCATTGCGGCAGGGGTCGCGGCGCAACTTCTGTTGCTTCGTGCGGCGCTCCTGCGCGATCTCGTCGCCGAACCGGAGCGTGCCCATCATGGCTGACGGGAAAGCGCCTGATCGGGCGCCGTCGTCTGCGGACGAGGCCGCGCTGCTCCAGGCCGTCGCGCTGTCACGGCGGCACATGGAGGCTGGCGCGGGCGGGCCGTTCGGCGCCGTGATCGCGCACGCGAACGGCACGATCGTCGCCGAGGGCTGGAACCGCGTCACGTCGGCCAACGACCCGACCGCCCATGCGGAGGTGACCGCGATCCGCCGCGCCTGCGAGGCCCTCGGCACCTTCGATCTGGCCGGGCACGTCATCTATACGAGCTGCGAGCCGTGTCCGATGTGCCTGGGTGCGATCTACTGGGCGCGTCTCGACCGCATGGTCTACGCCAACACCCGCGCCGACGCGCGGCGCATCGGCTTCGACGATGCCTTCATCTACGACCAGATCGGCCTGGATCCTGCACGGCGGAGCCTCGCAGCAATCCATCTGCCGCTCGACGAGGCGTCCGCGGTCTTCGACGACTGGGCGCGCAAGACTGATAAGGTAACCTACTGAGATGGAAGGCTTCCTCACAGACTGGCTGAACCTGCTGCTGCGCTGGGCGCACATGATCGTCGGTATCGGCTGGATCGGCACTTCGTTCTTTTTCGTCTGGCTCGATTACTCGTTACGTCGACGCGATCGGATGACGGCGGGCGTGCACGGAACCTCGTGGCTGGTGCACGGCGGCGGCTTCTATCACGTCGAGAAGTACACGGTGGCGCCGGGCACGCTGCCGCCCGATCTGCACTGGTTCAAGTGGGAAGCCTATCTGACGTTCGTGACCGGTTTCCTGCTGCTCGGCGTGCAGTACTACTGGAACGCGCGCATCTATCTGATCGACCAGACGGTGCTGGCCCTCTTGCCGTGGCAGGCGGTCGCGATCTCGGTCGCGTCTCTGGCCGGCGGCTGGCTGGTCTACGACGCGCTCTGCCGGTCGCCGCTCGGCAAACGGACGGGCTGGCTGGCGCTGGCCGTCTTCGCGCTGATCGTCGCGGCGTCGGCGCTGTTTTCGCAGGTGTTCTCCGGTCGCGGAGCCTTCATTCACGTCGGCGCCTTCGTGGGCACGATCATGGCGCTCAACGTCTTTGCGGTGATCATTCCGAACCAGCGCGTCATGGTGGGTCAGTTGATGCGCAGCGAAGCGCCCGACGCGCGCCTCGGCGCGATCGGCAAGCAGCGCTCGCTGCACAACAATTATCTCACGCTGCCCGTCCTGCTGATGATGATCTCGAACCACTACCCGCTGCTGTATTCGCATAAGCAGCCTTGGCTGGTCGTGGCGCTCGTCCTCGTCGCGGGCGGCATGGTGCGCCACCACCTCAATCGTGCGGACGCGGGCGACGAGTGGCGGCGGTTCGCCTTCGCTGCGCCGGCGGCATTGGCGGCGCTCGTGGTCGCGGTTCTCGTGACGGCGCCATCTTCGCGAGGCGCTGGCGCGGTGGCGAGCGTGTCCGACAGCGACGCGGTTCATATCGTAGCGACGCATTGCGGCAATTGCCACGCCGCCCGGCCCCGGCACGAGAGCTTCACGGAGCCTCCGAAGGGCGTGAAGCTCGAAAGCGTCGCGGATCTGCGCCTCAACGCGGCGCTGGTTCTGCAGCAGGCGGTGCAGGGCAACGCCATGCCTCTGGGCAACGAGACCGTCATGACGGACGAAGAGCGCGAGCGGCTCGGCCAGTGGATCAGGGCGCAGAAATGAGTCCCCTGCCTCTGGCCGTCGTCAACGAGCTCGATCAAGCGGACTTCGTCCGTGCTTTCGGCGGCATCGCGGAACACACCCCCTGGGTGGCGGAACGCGCCGCGTCCGCGCGCCCGTTTGCCGGGCGTCTGGCGATGATAGAGGCGTTCCAGAGGGCGGTGGCGGACGCGAGACCGGACGAGCGGCTCGCGCTGCTCGGGGCGCATCCCGACCTCGCCGGGCGTGCCGCACGCGCCGGCGATCTTGCCGACTCATCGCGACGGGAACAGGCCGGCGCCGGCCTCGACAGCCTCGACGACGAGGAGTTCGCCCGGTTCCACGCGCTGAACGATCGTTATCGCGCCCGCTTTGGCTTTCCGTTCATCCTCGCCGTCAGGGGCGCGGGGAAGGCCGAAATCCTCTCCGCCTTCGCCGCCCGGATCGACGGCGGGGAGCCGGAGGAGCGATTGACCGCGCTGGCGCAGGTCTGCCGCATCATCCGGCTCAGGATCGAGGAACAGGTGGCATGAACCGCTCCGCGAAATCGATCAGGGCCCGCACGGCGAGATCGGCATCGTCGACGGTGATCGCCTCTGCCGGGTTGTGGCTGATGCCGCCCGCGCAGCGCAGGAACAGCATGCCCACGGGGCAGATTGCCGCCATCGCCATCGCGTCGTGACCGGCGCCGCTGCCGAGCCGGCGCGGGCGCTGCCCGAGCCGTTCGATCGTCTCCGACAAGGCGTCGATCAGCCTCGGGTCGCATGGTGTCGCGGGTGAACGATAGGGCTCCGAGAGGGAGACGCCGACACCGCGGCGGTCGCCGATCGCCGCGATCGTGGCTTGCAGCCCGACTGCAGCTGCGTCGCGGACCCCGTCGGTCGCGCTCCGCAGATCGATCGAGAAGCGCACACGTCCAGGTATCACGTTCGAAGCGCCCGGCTCGACCTTGAGCGTGCCGACGGTCGCGACGATCGCGGTATCCTCGCGAGCGGCCTGCTCTACGGCGAGCACCATCTCTGCCGCGGCCGTCAGCGCGTCGCGGCGAAGTGTCGTCGGCACCGTGCCCGCATGCCCGGCCGTCCCCTCGACGGTGACGTCCAGACGCACGCGGCCGTTGATGGCATCGACCACGCCCAGCGCCAGCCCTTCGGCCTCCAGCACCGGACCTTGCTCGATATGCAGTTCGACATAGGCGAGAAGGTCCTCCGGCCGCCGCCGGGCCTCGCCGATCCGGTCGGGATCGAACCCGGCCGCCCGCAGCGCCTCGCGCACGGTGACGCCATGGTCGTCTTCGGCAACCAGTTCGGCAGGATCGACGACACCGGCCAGCGCGCGTGACGACAACAGGGTGGTGGGAAAGCGAACGTTCTCCTCGTCGCCGAACGCCGCCACCTCCAGGGCGAACGGCAGCCGCTCCGGCCGCCGTGCCAGTGTTCCTGCCGCGGCGATCGCCGAGAGGACCCCCAGAGTTCCGTCGTAGCGTCCGGCGTCGCGGACCGAATCGATATGCGAGCCGAGCATGAGCGCCGGCAGCCCCGGCGCGGCGCCCTCCAGCCGCCCGGTGATCGTACCCAGCGGGTCGACCGTGACCGTCAATCCGGCGTCGCGCATCCAGCCGCAGACGGCGTCGATGGCGGCGCGATGCGACGGCGAGAGGTACAGCCGTGTGACCGTGCCGGGAACGTCGCTGAACGCCGCGAGCGCGTCGAGCCGCGCCATCAGGTCCGGACCGTAGCTGTTGCTGGTCATGTCGGGGAACTCCACCGCGGCCGTGTTCACAAAGCGGCGCCCGTGCGTTAGCGTCCGCGCCGGCCCGACACAACTGCGCCGGCGCTCCGGCACCCACCGGCGCCCTCTCCGGATACGGTACGCCCGCCGCATGATCTCATCTCCGACCTGGCGGCCGAGCCTCGTCCTCGCATCGGGCTCACCGCGCAGACTGGCGCTGCTGCAGCAGGCCGGCATCGAACCCGACGCGATCATTCCGGCCGAGATCGACGAAACGCCGCGGCGGAACGAGCTGCCGCGAAGCCTCGCGGCGCGCCTTGCCCGCGGCAAGGCCGAGGTCGCCCGCAAGGTCGTGGAAGCGCAGCCGGAGCCTGCCGGCTTCGTCGTCGCTGCCGACACCGTCGTCGCGGTCGGGCGGCGCATCCTGCCGAAGACAGAGCTGGTCGACGAGGCCGCGCAATGCCTGCGGCTTCTGTCGGGCCGGGCGCATCGCGTCTTCACCGGCGTCGCCGTCGTCACGCCGCGCGGGTCGATCCGGGAACGTCTGGTGGAGACGCGCGTTCGGTTCAAACGCCTGTCCGCGCACGAGTTCGACCATTATCTTGCGTCCGGCGAATGGCGCGGCAAGGCCGGTGGATATGCGATCCAGGGTCTGGCCGGGACCTTCGTGGCCCGGCTGATCGGATCGTATACGGCGGTGGTCGGCCTGCCCCTCTACGAGACCGTGAGCCTTCTTGCCGGAGAGGGCTATCCCGTGCACCTGTCCTGGCTCAACACCCCGTGAAGCGATGACCGACGCCGCCAACGACAACGATACCAGCCGGCTTCCGCGCCCGTGTCCGATATGCGGGCGCCCGGCGGCCGAACGCCTGAAGCCGTTCTGCTCGAAGCGATGCGCCGACGTCGACCTCAACCGCTGGCTGGGCGGCGTCTACGCCGTGCCGGGCGAACCGGTCGACGAGGACGCGCTGACCGAGCCCCGCGAATCGCCTGGTGGGTGAACCGCGAACCGGCGGGTTGAGCCGCTGGACAGCCGGCGCTGCAAACCTTATAGCACCGGTCTCCGAGCGGCGGACGTTGCCGTGACCGGTCGGCCCGGGTAGCTCAGTTGGTAGAGCAGCGGATTGAAAATCCGCGTGTCGGTGGTTCAAATCCGCCCCCGGGCACCACGCTTCGCGTCTCATTCGCACTTCAGGGAGGTTTCGCCCCGGGGCGCGCGGTTTCCGCGACATCGAGAGTTGGAACTGCGGACGCCTTGCGGCATTCTTCCGTTCGGTGCGCGCCCAGCGGCCGAGACGAGGCGTCGTGATGCAGACTTTGTCCAAGGTTCCCTACTTCAAGGACGCCCGCGACATCGAACTCGAACGCTTCGATCGGCGCTGCACCTGGCGGCGCTACGACGAGGACGAGGTTCTCGTCGACTTCGAGGATGACTCGACGGACATCTACTTCATCGTGACGGGCGACGTCCGGATCCTGATCCGCACGGCCGCCGGCAAGGAGGTCATCCTCGGCGAGATGCGAGCCGGCGATGCGTTCGGGGAGCTTGCGGCGATCGACGGCACGCCGCGCTCGGCCAACGTAACGGCACTGAGCCGCTGCGAGGTCTGCATCATGCCGGCCGCGACCTTCCGCGAGATTGTCTTCGGCTCGCCGACGATCTGCGAGAAACTGCTGCGCGGGCTGGTCGCGCGCGTGCGCGAACTCAACGCGCGCCTGTCGGAGCATTCCATCTTCGATCTGAAGCACCGGCTCTATTCGGAGCTGCTGCGGCTCGCCGGTCCCCGCGCCGGACATCCGGGCGAGAAGGTCGTTTCACCGCCCCCGTTCCATCACGTGCTGGCGAACAGGATAGGCTGCCGCCGCGAGCAGATCACCCGCGAGCTCTCGACGATGACCGCGGAAGGCATCGTGGAGCGGACACGCGGCGCGCTCGTCATCAAGCGCCCGACCGTCTTGCAGGCCCGCATCTCGGAGGCCATGCGCGAGGGTGGCTGAACGGCCGGAGCAGCAGCACGGCCCACGTCGGCCGCCGGGCCGGTTGGGCGGCTGGCTCGTACGTCTGCTGCCGTTTGCCTGGCTGTGCGCCTTCCTGCTGGTGCCGCTCGCGATCATCCTGCGCATCGCGGTGTCCTCGCGCGTCACCGCGCAGCCGCCCTATACGCCGGTCTTCGACGTCACGGCCGGACTCGGCCGGCTGCTCGACGATCTGGGCAGTCTCACGCTGGACAATTTCGCGCTGGTCGCCTCAGACGCGATCTATCTCGATGCCTTCCTGACCTCGCTCAGGATTGCCGTCACCGCGACGGGGCTGACCCTGCTCCTCGCCCTGCCGATGGCGAAGGCGATCGCCGGGTTCGCCCCGCGCTGGCGCCCTCTGTTGCTACTCCTGATCGTGCTGCCGTTCTGGACGAGCTTCCTGATCCGGATCTATGCCTGGATCGCGATCCTCAAGCCGGAGGGGCTGCTCAACGCAGGGCTGCTGGCCCTCGGCGTGATCGAACGGCCGCTGACCATCCTGAACACCGAGATCGCGGTTCATCTGGGCATCGTCTACGCCTATCTGCCGTTCATGGTGCTGCCGATCTACGCCAGCCTGACCCGGATCGATCCGGCACTTGCCGAGGCGGCAGCCGATCTGGGCGCCTCGCGCTGGCAGACCTTTCGTGACGTCACGCTGCCACTCGCCGCGCCCGGCATCCTTGCCGGCTGTCTGCTGGTGTTCATTCCGGCGACGGGCGAGTTCATCATCCCCGACCTGCTCGGCGGACCGGACACACTGATGATCGGCAGCCTCGTCTGGACCGAGTTCTTCACAAACAGGGACTGGCCCGTCGCGGCGACGGTATCGCTGCTCGCGATCGTCGTCCTGATGGCGCCCATTCTCCTGCGGCAGCGATTGGCGGCCCGTCTGGAACGAGGGCAGGGCGCGTGAGGAGCGCGACCGGCCCGCGAACGGCGCTGCTGTTCGGTCTGGCGTTTCTCTACGCGCCGATCGTGCTGCTCGTCATCTACAGCTTCAATGCGTCGCGGCTGGTGACCGTCTGGGCCGGCGCGTCGCTCGAATGGTATGGCCGACTGTTCCGCAACGAGGCGCTTCTCGAAGCGGCGCGGCTTTCGCTCCTGATCGGCGCGGTCGCCGCCACGCTGGCGACGGTGCTCGGCACGCTCGCGGCCGTCGCGCTGACCAGGTTCGCTGGCTTTCGCGGCCGCAGCCTCTTTCAGGCGATGGTGCTGGTGCCGATCGTCATGCCCGAGGTCATGCTCGGCATCGGGCTGCTGCTGCTGTTCGTGGCGATCGACCTGCCGCGCGGCTTCTGGTCGATCACGATCGCCCACGTCACCTTCACGCTCTGCTTCGTGACCGTGATCGTCCGTGCCGGTCTGGAAGCGCTCGACGAGACGCTTGAGGACGCCGCCCGCGATCTGGGCGCCGGACCGCTTCGAGCGTGGGTCTTCGTCGTGTTGCCGGCCTTGCTCCCCTCGATCCTCGCCGGATGGCTGCTCGCCTTCACGCTGTCGTTCGACGACCTCGTGATCGCGAGCTTCACCGGAGGGCCGGGCGCCACGACGCTGCCGATCCGCATCTATGGCCAGGTCCGGCTCGGCGTGACGCCGGAGATCAACGCGGCGGCCACGCTGTTGATCGCAATGGTCACCACGACCGCCGTGGTGGCGACGCTGCTGCTCAGGCCGCGCCGCTGACGCTCAGGAACGCCGAACCACCGAGACGAGATCGGGCACGATCCGCGGCGCGGACCATGGGCCGCTGATCCGCAGGATGATCTCCAAAGCGGACCGGCCGTCGATCGCGAGCCGGGGCGACAGGGCGGTGGCGACCAGTCCGAGTTCGCGCCGTTCCGGATCGATCACGCCGCTGAAGGGCGCGGTGACGCCGTTGCCCTTGAGCAGGCCGTCGCCGACCTCGATCACGCCGGCATGGAGCCGCAGGGTCGCGGACAGGGTCTCGAACGGTGTCCGGCCGGCCGGGAGATCGGCGAGGCTGGAGCCCTGCCGGTCGACGCGCTGCAGGAACCGGATCAGATCGATGCCACCAAACTCGCCGTCGCGGACCTGCAGCGATCCGCGGCCGTCGAGCTGTCGCATCAGATTGGCCAGGCTGTTCCCGCGTCCCTCGAAGGTGACCTGCCCCGACACGATGCCCGAGAGCGTGCTTGCTCGGGCCGGATCGAGCCAGACGGGCGTAGCCGTCACGCCGTCGACCGACATCGTGCCGCGCACGTCGAGTTCGCCGTCGCGCGCGGACAGCGCCAGCCGCCCCTTGGCCGCGCCGCCCTGGACCCGGCTGTCGGCGAGAACCAGCTCGAGGCGGCCGTGCCGGCAGGCGAGGAAGACCGCGGCGTCGGAAAGCGTCGCGCGCCCGATCTGAAGCCGTGCCGTCGACAGTCGCAGGTCGAGATCGCAACTGCCGAACGGGTCCGGATGAAACGGCTCCGTCGACCACCGTTCCGCATGGCCGTCCATTGCGCTCATCGAGAGATAGCCCGAAAGATCGCTTTCGT
>CAZVMY010000079.1:0-9266 GCA_964628955.1 uncultured Methylocystis sp. | reverse complement strand
GTGTCCGCTCCGACCTGCTGCAGCAGCCCGATCGCCTGCGCGGCGTTCGACACGCCGAACCCGGTGAGTTGTACCGTGTCGAAACTGTCGAAGCCGAGGATCGTGTCGCGGCCGCCGTTGGCGGCGTTGAAGCTGAAGCGGTCACTGCCGCGACCGCCCGTCAGGACATCGTCGCCCGCGCCACCGGTCAACGTGTCGTTCCAGGAGGGCATGGAGTTGCGCACGAAGCTGACGAGCCCCGGATTGGTCAGCCCGATATGCTCGGCTGATTCCGAGAAGCCGATCAGGACGCTGGCCCGGCTTGCTCCAGCGTTCAGCTGGGCGACCCAGCTGTTGAGGCCGGCGGTGTCCGCGCCGCGGTTGAGAACGTTGGCGTAGAGCAGCGAGACGAACTGCGCGTTGCTGAGGCTGTTCAGTGCGCCGTAGGTGGCGGTGAACTCGGCTGAGTTGATGAACGCGTTGGCGAGTTCGCCGAGCGTGGCGCCGTTGTAGCGGGCGGCCGTCCAGCCTTCGAAACCGACGGCGTCGGCACTGCGGTTGAACGCGCTGTCGTACATCCGGAAGACCTGGCCGGCATGGTCGCGAACGTCCGTGGTGCCGCGGAACTCGCTGGATTCCGAGAAGCCCGCGACGACGCTGGCCCGGTTGACGCCGGCGTTCAACTGACCGGTCCAGTAGTTCAGGCCGGCACCGTCCGGTCCCCGGTCGAGCACGTTGTTGTAGAGCAGGGTTACGAACTGGCCGTTGTTGAGGGTGCCATACCGGGCCTGGAACTCAGGCGAGTTGACGAAGCCGGCGGCGATCGAGGCGACCGACTGCCCGGCATCGAGGAAGCCCGTCCAATAGGCATGGCCGGCATCGTCCGGCCCGCGGTCGAGCGTGGCCAGGTAGAGCCGCCGCACCGCCGCGGCGTTCGCGGTCCACGACACCGGACCGTCGGCGACCAGCACGTCGTTGCCGCTGCCGCCCACGAGCGTGTTGGCGAGCGTGTTGCCGAAAGCCGTGAACGGGCCGATGCCCGAAAAGATCACGTTCTCCACGTGAGCGGGAGCCCGCCATGTCGCGAGCGAAGTGAAGACGGTGTCGGTCCCCTGACCGGCAAGCTCCGTCACGACGTCCCCGGCACTGTCGACGCGGTAGATGTCGTCGCCCAGGCCACCCGTGAGCACGTCGTTCCCGGTTCCGCCGTCGAGCGAATCCGAGTCGACCCCGCCGGTCAGGCTGTCGTTGCCCGCGCCGCCGAGGAGGGTGTCGTTGCCGATGCCCCCCACGAGCGTGTCGTTGCCGCCGCCGCCCGTGATCCGGTTGGCGAGATCGTTTCCGGTGCCGGTGAAGGCAGCACCCGCGGTATAGGTCAGGTTCTCGAGGTTGGCGCCGAGCGTGAACGATGAAAGCGCGACCTGAACCGTATCGTTCCCACCGCCCGCAGCCTCGACGATAATGTCCGCCGCCGTGTCGATCCGGTAGGTGTCGTCGCCAGCGCCGCCCACGAGCGAATCCGTTCCCGCTTCGCCGTCCAGGCTGTCGTTGCCGAGCCCGCCGGTCAGCGTGTCGTTGCCCGCCCCGCCGATCAGCGTGTCGTTGCCGTTGCCGCCGGTGATCTGGTTCGCGAGATCGTTGCCGCGACCGGTGAAGGCGCCGGTGCCGGCATAGGTCAGGTTCTCGACATTGGCGGCCAGCGTATGCGAGGCAACGGTGGTGAGGACCGTATCGCTGCCCTGGTTCGCGGCCTCCGTGACGACGTCGCCCGCGGCATCGACGCGGAACGTGTCGTTGCCCGCGCCACCGACGAGCGAGTCGCTGCCGGTCCCGCCGTCGAGTGTGTCGTTCCCCTGACCACCGTTCAGGACGTCGTTGCCCGAGCCGCCGGTGATCTGGTTCGCGAGATCGTTTCCGGTCCCGGTGAAGGCGCCTGTACCGATGAAAATCAGATTCTCGAGTTGGGCACCGAGCGCCAGGCTGCCGAGGGTGGTGCGGACCGTATCCGAGCCACCGCCGGCCAGTTCCACGACGACGTCGCCGGCGGCGTTGACGGTGTAGGTGTCGTCGCCGTCGAGCCCGGACAGCGTGTCGCTGCCGGCGGTTCCTGCCAGCGTGTCGTTGCCGGAGGTCCCGTAGATCGTCGGATCACTTGCCAGGATCTGTGTGGCCGTCACCGTTCCTTCGGCGAACCGGAACTCCTCGACGTTGAGGACCGTGTCGCTCAGCCCGTTGCCGGTGATGAGAAACCCACCGGCGATCGACGTGATGGTGAGCGAGTTGCGGTTGAACGCCTCGTAGTCGGCGACGTCCGTCCCGGTCCCGCCGTCGATCTGATTGACGCCGTCGGACCAGACGAAGACGTCGTCGCCGAGGCCGCCCGACAGGCTGTCGTCGCCCTCGCCACCGATCAGCGTGTCGTTGCCACCGGCCCCGGACAGGGTATCGTTGAAGCCCGTGCCTTCGATCAGGTTGGCAGTATCGTTCCCGGTTCCCGTGAACGCGCCGGCCGTACCGTCCGAAACGAGGTTCTCGACGTTGGCCGAGAGCGTGTAGCTGGCGGCCGACACGAAGGCCGTATCGATCCCCTCGCCCGGTGCCTCGACGATCACGTCGCCGGCAGCGTCGACAAAGTAGATGTCGTCGCCGGCGCCGCCCACCATCGAGTCGATGCCGCTGCCGCCATCGAGGAAATCGCTACCCCCGTTGCCGACGAGCGTGTCGTTGCCTGCGCCGCCCGCAAGCGAGTCGTCATCCTGTCCGCCGGTAATCCGGTTGGCGAGGTCGTTGCCGATGCCGTCAAAGAAGCCGGAGCCGGTAAAGGTGAGGTTCTCGACGTTGGCGCCGAGCGTCATCACAGCCCGTGTGGTCAGAATCGTATCGATCCCCTCCCCCGCGGCCTCGACCACGACGTCGCCCGGAGCATCGACGACGAACGTGTCGTTCCCGGCGCCGCCGATGAGGGAATCGGATCCTGCACCGCCGTCGAGGCGGTCGTCGCCGGCACCGCCGTTCAGCGTGTCGAAGCCAGCGAGACCAACCAGCGTATCGTTGCCGTCGAGGCCGGTGAGGCTGTCGTCGCCAGCGCCGCCGGTCAGGCTGTCGTTGCCCGCCGTCCCGGTCAGGTTCACGGGCGGCGTGCTGCTGCCCGCGAGCGAGACGACGAACACGTCACTGACGTTGTTGAAGTCGTTCTCGACGAGATTCGACGCGTTGCTGTAGAACGCGACGTGCAGACCGTCAGCCGAGACTCCGGCTATCTCGCTGTCGGCATTGCCCTGCTCGCCGGCATCGGAGCGCGACAGCAGCATCGTCGTGCCGGTCGTGACGTCGTAGCGGAAGATGTCGCGCACGAAGCCGTTCTGGTCGTTGGCGATAAGGTTGGTGGCCTCGCTCGCGTAGACGATGAAGCGGCCGTCGGCTGAGATCGTCGGGCTGGAGCTGTTGCGGTCGCCCGGCGCGCCATCGGTGCCGCGCGAAACGAGCGTGGTCGTCCCGGTCTGCCGGTCGAACAGGAAGATGTTGGTCGTGAAGCCGGACGTCACGCCGGCGACGAGCTCGGTCGAGTCGCTCTGGAAGACGACGTAACGGCCGTCGGCGGACAGGCTCGCGTTGCTGCTGCTCCCGTTGCTCTGGCCACCGTCGAGGGCGCGCGAGACCAGCGTGGTGGTGTTCGTCTGCGTGTCCCGGAGGAAGACGTTGCGGCTGCTGAAGCTGCTTTGGCCGTCGATCAGGTTCTCGGCAAAGCTCTCGAAGACGACATAGCGTCCGTCGGCGGACACGACCGGGCTCGCGCTGTCCTCGTTGGTGCGGGTGCCGCCCGTGGATTGCGAGATCAGCGTCGTGGTACCCGTGAGGGTGTCGCGGAGAAAGACGTCCTCGAAACCGTTGGTATCGCCGGCGACGAGGTTCGTGGCCTTGCTGACGAAAGCGATGAACCGGCCGTTCGCAGAGGTCGACTGGTCGTAGCTGAAGTCGTTGGCGGCGCTCTCGTTGTCCGCCACGGAGGCGAGAGTCGTGACGCCCGTCACCGTATCGCGGACGAAGACGTCGACGACGGTACCGTTGGTGTCCGATCCGATCAGATTGGTCGAATCGCTCCAGAATGTGACGTAGCGCCCGTCGGCGGAGATCCCCGGATCGTAGCTGAAGCCGTTACCTGCCTGACCGCCCGGCGCCACGCCGATCGACACCGTCGTGCCAGCCACCGTGTCGCGAACGAAGACGTCATATGCGGCCGGGTTGTCGCCGGGCGCGAGGTTGGTCGCGGCGCTGGAAAAGACCACATACCGACCATCGGCCGAGACGACGGGCCGGCCATGAAATTCACTTGCCGAGTTGGCCTGGGACTCGGCGCTGTCGACTGAAACAAGATTGATAGAAAAGGGCACTGCCAAACCCCATCGAAAGCAAATAATGCGTTCTTTTAGGGTCTATCTTGCCGGTTACGGGTTCTGAATCCATGAACAGGAGGCCGCTCTTGATCACGAACCCGTTAATTTAGAAGGGCCAAAGTGTCTCTGGTAAACAATTGCTTGTAGTATGCTGGAGATAAGCTGAAACCGAATTAACGAACGCTTCGGTTACGACCAAACCCGATCAGGCGAACAGCCAGCCTGACGAGAACCCCTGCAGCGTTGAGAGCTGAGTATCCTGGAACACGACCGTGCTGCCGGCAGCGGAGAAGACCGCATCCGCGCCGTTCTGCTGCGTGTTCGCGAGCACCTGCGCCGCGGACCCGAAGCCGAAGCCGTTGAACTGCAGCCGGTCGAACGACTCGAAGCCCAGCACCGTATCGGTGCCCGCTCCCGCGCCGAAGACGAACAGGTCACTGCCATGGCCGCCGGTCAGCGTGTCGTTGCCGGCGCTGCCGACGATCGTGTCGGTCCATTGGGCGAACACGCTCGTCAGGAAGCCGTTGAGACCGGTGTTGGTCAGGATCCGATGCTCGCTCGACTCCGAGAAACCGATCAGAACGTCCTGTCGGGACGTGTAAGCCAACACCCCGATCCAGTGGTCGCGTCCACCGGGATCAGCGGGCCGGTCCAGCACGTTCTGGTACAGGATGTCGACGAACTGCTGATTGGAAAGCGCACCGACGTTGCCGTACCTCGCGGTGAATTCCGGGGACGCCATGAAGCTGCCGGCGATCTCGGCCGTCGTGAGCCCCGAATAGCGCTGATCGGTCCAGAGCTGGAAGCCGGCGCCGTCCGGATTGCGGTTGAACGCGGTGTCGTAAAGCCGAAACACCTGACCGGAATGCTCGCGCACCTCCGTCGAGAAACTGAACTCGGACGACTCGGAGAAGCCGGTGACGACGCTGGCGCGGGACGTGCCGCCGTTCAGCAGGCCGGTCCAGTAGGCACTCCCCGGCGCATCGGCCGGGCGGTTGAGCACGTTCTGGTACAGAAGGTCGACGAAGGCGGCATTGCCCAGCGCGCCGTACCGCGCCTGGAACTCCGCCGAGCCGACGAAACCGGCTGCGACGGAGACGAGAGACTGCCCGGCGTCGAGTTGATCCTGCCAGTAACGGTGACCGTTGTCGTCCGGGCCGCGGTCGAGCGTCGCGAGATAGAGCCGCCGCACGGCGGCCGCGCCATAGGTCCACGAGACGACGCCGTCACCGATGATCGTATCCGCCCCGCCGCCGCCATCGAGGTAGTTCGACACGGCGTTGCCGCCGATGCGGTCATTGCCCGCGCCGCCGACCGCATTCTCGATCGTGGTCGAATACGAGATCGCGAGGTTGTTGGAGAAGGTGAAGGCGTCGACGCTGGCGAAGGCGGAATCGATGAAGCTGTGTGCCCAGCTGGCGTACGCAGCCTTCGCTGTCGCGGCCTGTGCAGCCTCGCTGAAGAAGCCGACGTCCGAGAACGCACCTGCGCGCAGGTCGATGTTGGAGCCGCGCGTCTGGTTGCTGAGCGAGATCGTGTCGATCCCGCCGGAATCGTTGATCGTCTCGAAGTGGATGTGGTCGGGAAGAAAGCTGTAGACGGTGTTCCCCGGAGAGGCATCGGTCTCGACGCCGTAGATGGCCTGCGCCGCGAGGATGTCGAGGGGCGCCGGCGAGATCGACTGCACTTGTGCGCCAATCCACTGAATGCCGCCGTTCACAGTCGGAGAAAACACCACCCGCAGACTTGCCAGGGGTTCCGTGTACGACATGATGCTGAACAGCGTGTTGTCCAGGTTCGCTGGTAGTACGGTGCCGTTCTCGAACGGGTGTTTGAGGCCGATCGCGTGGCCGAGTTCGTGCATCAAGGCTTCAAAGCCAAAGGTGCCACGATCGAACGTTTCATCCGCATTTCCGGCGTTGATCCAGATGTCGCCGGCCTGCGCGCCGGCCGCCGGGAAATAGGCATACGCGTAGGCATTCAGGATCTCGGAGAAGCTCGTGAATGCGACCCGGATCGTGCCCGGAGTCGCATCCGACACCTCCACGAAATCCGGCGCGATGATGCTATCCCAGGCTGCGATCGCGAGCCGGAACTGCGCCGCCTGAGCGGCGCTCAACGGCTGATCACTGAAAGGCTCGGCCGAGGCCGCGTAGCCCGGCCACGACGCGCTTACGCCGGGTATCGAATAGGTGATCGTGGACCCGATCCATCTGGAGCCGCCGTTCAGGGCCGAAACGGCCTGGACGAGTTCGGCAAGCGAGAGGGGAGCCAACGCCATGACGATCGACCTTCAATACGCTTCAATCAAACGTTGCAGGAATTAACGCAGGCACGGCCCGGCCGCGAGGACACTTCGGTCAAGTCACTAACAGTTCGACAACTCAGAACGATCCACCCGTCCTGAACCCGTCGCCGCCACCTCGATCGTCGCCGCCGGTGCCAGGCAGCGACCAGCCGCCGCTTCCGCCGGTCGGGAACGGCATCGACGGCCCACCGAAGTTCGGGTCCGACCGGCTGGGCCGGCGACCGGCGCCCCCCTGAAGCGTGCTCCAGAGGATGGCGCCCTGCACCGCCCCCTGCAGCAGGCCGCCGAGCACGCTCGAAATCGCGCTGTCGTTGCCGAAGACGACCTCCGGCCGATCGTAGCCGGTCGTGCGGAAGCGTTCGCGCACGCCCTCGATCTCGGTACGCCGCCGGACGAGGCCCCTCGCCTCCTCGCGAATGGCCGCCACCTCGCGGTCCGCATCGCCGATCGCCGCCTCGATCCGCTCGATCCGGGCCACGATCGCCTCGTCCTCTGGCGTGCGGGTGCGCCGCGCCTCGGCATAGAGTGTGGGAAGCGACGTGCCCTCGTCGGACTGGCTCAGGATGTTGACCGCTTCGGCGAAGGCCGGATCGGCGCCGTTGCCGGTCATCCGGGCGCGCTCGGCATCGATCGCGTCGAGTTCGGTCTGCACCTTCGCGCGCTCCTGCTCGGCCGCATCGAGCCGCCGCTCCGCCTCGGCGTGGACCTCCTCCAGAGGGCCGATCCCCGCGTCCACCAGCTTCTCCCGCTCGAACGCCATCAGCGCGGCTTCCGCCTCGCCGATGTGCTCGGCCTGGCGCTGCGCGTGCTCGCGCAGCCGCAGCGGGATCTGCTCGAGCATCCGGTAATTGCCGCGCGCCTCGTCGTAGCCAACCAGCCGTGCCACCATGCGGTCCACGAACCGGACGAACGGTCCCGCCTGATAGGCCGACGTGCCGAAATTCCGGCGCAGGAGATATGTGAACAGCGGATCGGCGTCGTAGGGCTTGCGCTTGGCGCCGAGGTCCTCCCCGGCCGTCGCCGCCTTCTTGTCGGCTTCCGCCGCGACGGAACGCGCCCGGTCGATCGCCGCCCGCAGCGCGGCGTGCTCCGGGAGCGCCGTGACAGAGTCCTGAACCTGTGCGCGATGCGCATCCAGCGCCGCGAGCGCCGCCTCGACGGCCTCGGCCTTCACGTCGCGATCGGCCTCGGCTGTCGCGATCTTCACGAGCGCAGCGCTCCGGCGCCCGGTCAGCGCCTTCAGCGTTTCGGCGCGGCCTTCGAGGATCGCGAGCGCCCGGCGCTCGGCCGCGTCGAGGGCGCCGACCACGCCCTCCTGCTGAAACGTGTCGAGCTTCACCCGCGCCAGCGCCTTGAAGGCGTCGAGCCGCTCCTGCCTCAGGCGCGCGGCGTTGGCAGAGGCCGAGCGCAGCGCCTCGTCGAGCCGCGTCTCCTCGCCCCGCACCTTGCCGATCGCGCCTTCGATCGAGGCGAGTGCCTGCCGGCCGCTGATCATGTGGCTACCATTGGGTGATAGCGCCGCCCTGAACCGGCATGGCGTACTCGACCTCGAGCGCGCCCCGCTGCTTCGTGCCGAGACGGTTGCGCTGGATGATGCCGTCGTCGTTCTTGTCGCGCGCGACGCTCTGGAAGACCTGTTCGGACACTCGCACACCCCATTTCGAGACCGTCTCGGTGCGGCCCGTCTCTTCGTTGAGAACGGGAAGCTGGATCACCTGCCCGTCCGGCGCCACCGCCTCGACGATGACGTAGAAGTTGCGCGCCCGCCGGTTGCGGTCGGGCTCCCGCCAGACGCCCGAAGGCTCGCCCGGCCGCGCGACGATGCGAATCGCGTATTCGCGCACGAGTTCCGCCCGCAGCGCCTCGAGATCGCCGATCGCCCTGCGGGCGCCGGCCGCATCGCCGCGCCGCAGCGCCGCCTGTCCGTCGCTGAGGATCGCGGCCGCCCGCGTGCGCCCGGCGTCCGTCGTCGCCGCGGCGACGCTGTCGGCATGGCCCGCCTCGAGCGCCCTCGGCAACAGCTCCGAGAGCTCGATCCGCGCGCGTTCGGCCGCCTGTCGCTCCGGCAGCGCGAAGCCGAAATACCAGGTGCCCCAGCCGATCGCGAGCGCGGCCGCGATGCCCAGCGTCCACGTGCCGATGCGGTGCCGCCTGACCCAGAGCATGGCCAGGGACCGGCCGAGGCCCGGACCCGGCGGTGTGTAGACGAAGCGGCTTTCCTTCAGCGCCTTGACGCCTTCGACCAGCACGCTGTCGGACACCTCGATGCCCTGCGTCCGGTAGATCTCGCGCAGCCGATTCATCAGTTCGGCGTCGCGATCCGCCTGGCCCAGTTCGCGCTCGACGACGTCCTGCTGGTGACGCAGCGTGTCGACGACGTCCATGGCGAGCATGACGTCGTCGAGCGTCTGCGCCTTTGCGCCGGTCTCGGGGACGGTCAGGGCCGCCATGGCGTCAGAGCGCGTTGCCCTGCGCGATGAGCTTGGCCATGCGCGCCTTGCCCTCCTCGACCGCGTCGCGGATCTCGGCCGAGTTCTGCGTCGACGCTTTGCGCATCTCCGCGATGATCAGCGTGCTCTTCTCCT
>CAZVMY010000078.1:0-9267 GCA_964628955.1 uncultured Methylocystis sp. | reverse complement strand
CGCCGCGGATCGAGCCGATGCCGCCGATCACGATCACGACGAAAGCGAGGATCAGCACGGTATCACCCATACCGGGCTCGACCGACAGAATGGGCGCCACCATGATGCCGGCAAGGCCGGCCAGCATCGCGCCGAAGCCGAACACGATCATGAACAGCCGGTTGATGTCGACGCCGAGCGCCGAGACCATCGCCGGGTTGCTGGCGCCGGCCCGGATCAGCATGCCGACCCGGGTGTGATTGACGACGACGTAGAGCCCGACGGCGACAAGGAGACCTGCCGCGATGATCGCCAGCCGATAGACAGGGTAGAGAATCCCCGGCGCCAGCGTCACGGAGCCTTGCAGGAGTTCCGGCACCGGCACGCCGAGCGGTGCGGCGCCCCAGACGAACTTCACGCCCTGGTTCAGGAACAGGATGATCCCGAAGGTGGCGAGAACCTGATCGAGGTGGCTGCGCCGGTAGAGATGCCTGAACACCGCGAGCTCGAGAACGAGCCCCAGCGCCATGGCGGCCGGCAGCGCAAGCAAGAGCCCGAGGACGAAGGAGCCCGTCAGTCCCGTGAACATCGCGGCGAGATAGGCGCCCAGCATGTACTGGACGCCGTGCGCGAGGTTGATGAAGTCCATGACCCCGAAGACGAGCGTCAGACCCGCCGCGACGAGAAAGAGCAGAACGCCGAGTTGCAGCCCGTTCAGCGTCTGGACCGCGAGGAGCGTCGCGCTCATGCGCCGAGCTCAGCAGGCGGTCACTTCAACCCGCATTCGCCGACATAGGCGTCGACGTGGTTGGCGAACACCTTTTCAGCGATCTCGGTCTGGAACTTGCCGTCCGGCCGCTTCGCGATCCTGACCAGATAGAAGTCCTGCACCGGATAGCCGTTGCTGTTGAACTTGAAGGTGCCGCGCAGCGACTGGAAGTTCGCCGCCTTGAGTGCGCTGCGCAGCGCATCCGGGTCCTTCAGGTTGCCCTTGGTGGCCTTGACGGCGCTGTCGATCAGGAGCGCCGCGTCATAAGCCTGGAAGGCATAGGTTGCCGGAACGTAGCCGTATTCCTTCTCGAAGGCCGCGACGAAGGCCTTCGACTGCGGCGTGTCGAGATTGGGCGCCCAGTTGGCGCCGCCGAACATGCCGAGTGCCGCGTCCTGCTGCGCGGGCAGCGTCGATTCGTCGACCGTGAAGGCGGAGAGGAACTTGATCCGCTCGCCGAGTTTCGCCTGGCTGAACTGCTTGACGAGGTTCACGCCCATGCCGCCCGGCATGAAGGTGAAGATCGCATCCGGATTGGCCGCGGCGATCTTGGTCAGCTCGGCCGAGAAATCGAGCTGTCCGAGGGGGGTGTACATCTCGTCGAGCACCTCGCCCTTGAAGTAGCGCTTGAAGCCGGCGAGCGAGTCGCGGCCGGCCTGATAATTGGGCGCCAGCAGCACGACCTTCTTCAGCCCGGAATCCTGCGCGTATTTGCCGAGAACCTCATGGTTCTGGTCGTTCTGGTAAGAGGTGACGAACAGGTTGGCGTTGCACTGCCGCCCGGCGAAGTTGGAGGTGCCGGCGTTCGGGCTGATCAGGAACACCTTCGAATCCGTGACGGGCTTCACGATCGCCTGCAGCACGTTGGAGAAGATCGGCCCGACCACGAACTGCACCTGATCGCGCTCGACGAGCCCCTTGACCTTGGTCACGGCGACGTCGGGCTTGAGCTCGTCGTCGGCGACGATCACCTCGGCCGGGAGGCCGCCGAGCTTCCCGTCGAGCGTCTTCACCGCGAGGGCGAAGCCGTCCCGCATGTGCTGGCCGAGCACGGCCGACTGGCCGGACAGCGTGGTGATGACGCCGACCTTCACCTTGTCCTGGGCATGGGCGGCGCCCAGGCCGGCGCCCAGCAGCATGGCAGCTGCAAACGTCAGGGTTTTCATCGCACTCCCTCTTCTCGCTTCCCGGACGTAGGCCGGTTGTGATGGTTGCTCGTGTGCGTTGCCCGTCGCGGTCGGATCACGACCGATCATGCAACGATCGTCGCCGTTCCACGACACTATCTGTCTTCCGGGACGGATTTCAAGATGCTTCAAGCTTAAAATATCTAGGCCGTTCGGACCGCGTCTTCCGCGAACTTGACGAGGGATGCCAGCCGCCGGGTCATCGCGCTTCGAGGGTCGGCCAGAGGTGCGATGACAGTAAAGTGGTCTGCGTCCGGAACGACGACCGCCGAAGCTTCGACGCCGGCCTTTGCCCAGTCGGCCACGGTTTCACGGGTCTGCCGGAGATACTCGGCGCTCTCCAGCCCGCCGACCCAGGCATCGAAGACCGCACCGGCCGGCGGCGGCCAGAAGCGCGGCGAGAGCCGGCGGGCCTCGGCCGCATCGAGCCCGAGGGCCCGGTTCACGGAGGTGGAGATCAGTGGCTCCAGTTCGAACAGGCCGGAGATGGCGAGCGCCGCGGGGACCAGCCGGCGCGGCAGATCGGCGGATGCCGCCATCCAGTCGGTCGCGAGCATGGCCGCAGCGAGATGGCCGCCTGCCGAATGGCCGCAGACCACGACGGGGCAACGAAAGCGGCGCCAGAGAAACGCCACGGCCTGCCGGACCTGACGCACGATCTCCGCCACGGTGACTTCGGGGCACAGATCATAGCCGGCAACGGCGACAACCGACCCATGCTCCGTCGGTCCCGCCGCGACGTGGCTGAAGAAGGACGGATCGAGGCCCTGCCAGTAGCCGCCGTGCACGAAGAGGACGACCGGCCTGCCGATCTCGCTGCCGGCACCGCGACCGGGGAAGAACAGATCGACGTACCGTCGTGGCCCCGGCTCGTAGGCGACCGAAAGTTCGGCCGTGGCCCGGGCACGATACGCCGCCGCGTCCCGGGCCCAGCCCTTAATGATCGCGGGGTGTTCCGGTACACGAGCCCGGTTGTTGTACTCGGCTTCGAGATCGTGGGGCGTGTCGGCAGCGGCGGGCATGGGGCGAGCGTCCGTCGCGCCCGGCTCCGCGTCAAGCGAAGCCGGCGACTCGCAACGTATGTTGCGCGATCATCGCTTCCTCGTTCGTTCGGATCACGAAGACCCGCGCTCGCGACCGGTCCGATGAGATGACGGTCTCCCCGGCGCGGTTGCGATCGGGATCGAGTTCGATGCCGATCCACTCCATCCCTTCCAGCACGCGCTCGCGAACCCGAACCGCATTCTCACCAATGCCGCCGGTAAAGACGATGCCGTCGAGCCCTTCGAGGATTGCCGCCATCGCGCCGATCTCGCGCCGGATCCGGAAGACGAAATAGTCGATCGCCTGCTTGGCTTCCCTGCTTTCCGAAGCTTCGAGCTCCCGCATGTCGTTCGAAAGCCCGGAAAGGCCCTTGAGGCCCGACTCCTTGTAAAGGAGGTCGGAGATCGCCGTGGCGTCCATGCCCTTCTCCTGCATCAGATAGAGGAGAACGCCGGGATCGATCTGGCCCGAGCGGGTTCCCATCGGCAATCCATCCAGCGCCGAGAAGCCCATGGTCGACGCGATCGACTGCCCGTCGCGCACGGCAGCCATCGAGGCACCGTTGCCCAGATGAGCGATGACGACGCGTCCCGCCGCGTGCAGAGGCGCAACATTGCGCAGTTCACCCGATACGAACTCGTAGCTCAGCCCGTGGAAACCGTAGCGCCGTACGCCCTCGTCATAGAAGCGGCGCGGGATCGCAAAGACGTCGTTGACGAACGGTTGGCGCCGATGGAACGCCGTATCGAAGCAGGCGATCTGCGGCACGTCGCGAAAAGCGGCCTTGGCCGCCGCGATGCCGGCGAGATTGTGCGGCTGATGCAGCGGCGCGAGGGGCACGAGATCGCGAAGCAGCGCGACGATCCGATCGTCCAGACGAACCGGCTCGACGAAGTGCTGACCACCATGCACGACCCGGTGCCCGACCGCCTCGATCCGCAAGCCGGGATGCCATTCTGCGAGCCAGTCCAGCACGAGCGCCAAGGCCGCGCCGTGATCGGCCGGCCCCGCGCCCGCCGGCCAAGCGCGTTCGACGAGGATTGTGCCCATCCCGTCGCGGACGCGGAACCGGCTGGCGCCCCCCAGCGCCTCGATCTGGCCGATCGCCAGCGTCTCCGTCCGGTGCTCATGGCGAAAGACGGCGAACTTGATCGACGACGAGCCGGCGTTCAGCGTCAGCAGATGCGTCATTCGGCGGCCTTCGCCAGCACTCCGGTGAAGGCGTGGCCATCGCGCTTCCAGGCGTCGTAGAGCAGCGCCAGCGTGCAGGAGGCCAGCCGCGCGCGGTCGTTGTCGGCGCGGCTGGTCAGCATGACCGGCACCTTCGCGCCGACGACGAGGCCGGCCGGCTCGGCCTTGGCGAGGAAGGTGAGCTGCTTCGCCAGCATGTTGCCGGCTTCCATGTTCGGCACGATCAGCACCTCGGCGCGGCCGGCGACGGCCGAACGGATACCTTTCGTCCGCGCGGCCACGAGATCGACGGCATTGTCCATGGCGAGCGGCCCGTCGACGATGCCGCCCTTGATCTGGCCACGCTCCGCCATTTTCGACAGGATCGCGGCATCGAGGGTCGATGGAATGTTGACGTTCACCGTCTCGACCGCGGACAGCAGTCCGACCTTCGGCTCCGCGATCCCGCAGGCCACTGCCAGGTCGATGGCGTTCTGGATGATGTCTGCCTTGGTCATCAGATCCGGCGCGATGTTGATCGCGGCGTCCGAGATGAACAGGGGATGCGGCACGCCGGGAACGTCCATGACGAAAACGTGGCTGATGCGACGGCCGCTGACCCTCAGGCCATCCTTCTTCACGACATGTGCGAGGAGTTCGTCCGAGTGGACGTTGCCCTTCATCACGGCGCGCGCCTCGCCGGCGTTCGCCATCGCGACCGCATGGGCGGCCGCATCGCCATGATCGGCGACGTCGATGATCGGGATCGCACCGATGTCCTTGCCCAGATCGTCTGCCGCCCTGCGGATCGAGTCGCGCGCACCGATGAAAACCGGGCTGATCAGCCCTTCTTTCATGGAGAGGAGCGCGCCGCCGAGGGCATTGTGATCGTCGGGACAGACCACCGCCGTGACCAGGGGCGCCAGTTGCCGGACGATACCCAGCAGCCGGCCGAAGTGATCGTGGTCGTCCAGCATCAGGCTCGGCAGGCGCTCCTTCGCGATGGCGATGCGTACGGCCGGAGCATCGACCTCCGCCTCGCCCCGAGCGATGACGGGCCCGTCCTTGAGACCGACCGTCGTGGTGAAGCGAACGCGGGGAGGAGCGAGTTTCTCCTGGACACGCACCTCGACCACCAGCGTGTCCCCCGGCTGCGCTCGGCCGGTGAACGCGAAGCTCTGGGTGCGATAGAGCGTGCCCGGACCCGGAAGGACGTTGCCCAGGAGAGCCGACACCAGTGAGCCGACCCACATGGAGGGAGCGACGGTGTCCGCCGCTCCATCGCCGTCCACGTCGCGGCCGGGCAGGTGCATCGGGTTCATGTTCCCGGACGCATGGGCGAACAGGTAGAGATCCTGCTCCGTGACGCGCCGCTCGATGCGGGCGCTCTCGCCGAGGACAAGATCGTCATAAAGGCGATTGGTGACCTGCCCCGTGCCGGGCGGCGCTACGCTCCGAACGTCCGTCATCGGACTGTCTCCTGGCAGGTCGCGGGTATGGCCGGCATGGCGTTCATTCGGCGGCGGCCGGTATCGGGCTCGACGCTTTCCACCCGCTCTGTGCGTTCGGCTCGAGAATGCGCTCGAGTTCACGATAGAGAGTTGCGGCGGCAGGCTCCATCTCGGCGAGCGGGCCGGCGAACGTCAGGACGACATCGAGCGCTTCGCGGCGCCGAGCGTCATCGGGGAGGAGATCCGGCAGCGCCGCAAGCGCCTTCTCCGGTTCGAAATCGACGATGAGCGACTGCTCGTGAAGCAGCGCCGCACGTTCGTCCTCGCCCAGCCCGCGAAACGCCTCGCTAGCGGCCATGGCGTGCGCGGCACGCTCGAGCCGGGAGCGGCGGATCGAGCCCCCTGCGGTTTCCAAGAACATCAGCATGCGGGCTACCGCCTCCGGCATGCCGCCGCGCCCGATCGAGCCGAGCGCGCGCTGCACCTCCGGCAATTGCCGGAGATCCTCGGACGTCGCGCGCGGTGGAGCGCCCCGCCGCGCGCCTTCGCCGATCATCCGCATCCAGGGCGTGTCGTAGATTGCGTGGAACAGGAGCTCGTTCCACGCGTCGCGCGTGTCCCGGAAGAGATCGAGGCTCCGCTCGACGTGGTCGGCGACGATCCGTTCGAGCGCCAGAAAGGGATTGGCGGGATCGGCCGGCCTGCGTGTCGCGCGCACGCGCTCGGCCATGGGCGCCACCGCTCTGACCAGCGGATTATGGTCCGAGAACCGGAGCCTCTCCGCCCGGAGCGGCTGGGATCGCACCAGCGCTTCCGCGCTCAGCTGCGTGACGGCGGCCCGCACGGAAGGGCGCAGGATCATGTCATAGAGTTCAGCGGCCAGTTCGCTCAGGCGCGCGACCGTCGCGAACATCTCCTCGTCCTCGCGACCGTCGTCGAGCGCGAGGATGTCGGCGAGCGTCCGCGGCTCGAAGCGGATGTGCAGGCGATCGGCCCCATCGTCGAGCCGCATCTCGTAGAGGCCCGGCGGCAGCGCCTCGGCCGCGCGCATCGTGTCTGTGATCGCATCGTGTTCCCGGCTCGCGATCTTCGCCGAAACGAAGATGCCGAGATGACCGATGTTGCGGTGCACGAGATAGATGATCCGCTGACCGCGCGCCTTGATCTCGCGCTCGTCGCGGTAGAGATCGGGAATCCAGTTCAACGCCTGCTGCGGCGGCGTGATGTTGTCGCCGAAGGAGGAGAACACGATGATGGGGGAGGTGATCCGCTTGAGATCGACCGGCATGTCGCCGAGAAATGCGCGGCCCTGGGCGAGTCGGTTGCCGATGAACAGATTCTCGACGATCCAGCGGATCTCCGCCTCGTTCATGAAGAAGAATCCGGACCACCAGCGCTCGAACGCAAGGAAGCGCGGCGCCTCGGTGTCCACGTTCGCGAACAGGGCATAGTACTTCCGCCATTTGGTGGCACCCGGATTGAGGTTCTCGAAGTTCGACACGAGGTTGGCGCCGTCGAACACGCCGTTGCCGAGGTCTGACAGGATGAGGGCTGGAAGCGCGCCACCATTGAGGCCGCCGGTGTACCGCATCGGGTTCTTGCCGGTCTCGCCGGCCCAGTACGACATCGGTGCCCCGTTGATCGCGACCGGCCCCGTTTCTTCCGGTGCCGCGGCCGCGAGCAGCATGGTGGCCCAGCCGCCCTGGCAATTGCCGAGGATCACGGGCTTCGGCGCCTGCGGCTGACGCCGTCTGATCTCCTGCAGGAACGTCTTCTCCGCGGCAGTCACGTCGGCGAGCGTCTGGCCCGGTTCGGGCATCGGCCGGAAGATCACGAAGTAGACCGCGTGTCCGTCCTCGAATGCCTCGCCGACCTGACTTTCCGGCTTGAACCCGCCGATTCCGGCGCCGTGTCCGGCGCGCGGATCGATGATCATGAACGGACGCTTGGTCTCGTCGATCGTGACGCCGGACGGCGGCAGGATCCGGACGAGTGCGTAGTTGCAGGGCCGTGGGAGCGCCCTGCCGTCGAGCACCGGCTCATAGGCGAAATCGAGCACCGGCGGCATTCCGGCCCGTTCGTGTTCGAGATAGTCGTTGCCGCGCCGGCGCAGCGTGTCGAGCGTGAGAACGCCTCGTTGCCACGCGTCCGTCAGATAGGACTGCCAATCAGCGACCGTTGCCCCGCCACCGAACGCATGACGCATCGCCTCGGCGCTTCGGGAGGCCAAGGCCATGAAGGCCGGGCCATGATCGTCCTGGATCGTTCCCGCATGCCGGAGGCCGAGCGCCCGGAGCCGCTGCCGCGCCTCGTAGAGACCGGCCAGCGTCTCGATCGCCCGCGACCCCCCGGCGGTCGTCCCAGGCGCTGCGGCTGCTTCCGTCCCGTACCGTCCGGTCATCACCGCCCCCACGCACCCGTCTGACGCTGGATACTGCCGGCGCGTGACAGGAGTTTTGCGGGCGAGCGCCGGGTCGAGACATTTCCCGCCTCGATCCCGACGCCGCCGCTTAGAGATTGATGCGCGCCGACCGATGCAGTATCACCACGTGAGGCACCCGTAGCTCAGCTGGATAGAGCGTTGCCCTCCGAAGGCAAAGGTCACACGTTCGAATCGTGTCGGGTGCGCCAATCTTTTCAATGACTTAGCTCTCTTCCCGATGTCGGGAAATGGCGCCGGGTAGCACCGGGGTAACACGGACGCCCGGTCGTCACCCGCTTCCAATCCTTGGAAACAGCTGAAAACCGCGCCTTGGCGCGTCCATCAGAGTCAAAAATGCCGCTTCTATCTGTCTCGATAGAGACAGATAGATAGAAAGATAGAGGTAGGGACAGAGAGAGTTCGCTTTCCTTGGAGCCGCCTTCGCATAAGCGAAGGAAGGCGGCGAGAAGGGAAGCGGACGAACGGGCTTTCCTTGGTGAGCAAGAGCAAAATGCCTTAACTGGCGGCGACAGCCGCCAGCGCCGACACCCACCCTCGAAGGTTCTGCTCCGCAGCCTTTGCGTCTCGTAGCTCTTTTTCGGCATGGGCGACATATGTGTTCCGGAAGTCATTGACCGCCGTCACTTTGTCCAGCAGCGCGCGCGAACCGTCGAAGCGGAACGCGGTCGTCACCGCCTTGAACACGCCGTCGATCTTCGTATTGTCGTTCAGCGCGAAGTCGAGACAGGAACGAAGCAGGCCAATCACGGAATGCGGGTTGCCGTAAACGAGCCCGCGCTTCAGGTTCTTGGCCATTCCGTTGTAGTGATCGAGGCGCTTTTTATCGATGCCGCTGGGCATATAGGGTTCGAACCAATCCCTTTGGTCAACGGGTTTGGCCGGAAGCTGCGACTGAAGGCGGGATACGATCACGGCCTTGCACGCCTCGTCGAATGATCCGAGCAACGCACTGAACACAGGCGCGAAGTTGGGAGCCTCGGTCTTCTTTTCGAAGAAGCGGTACAACTCAAGCGCATCAGTCGCGGCCTTCTTGGCGCGGAGCGGGAGCCGGTCAAACGTTTCCTTGCCGAAGAACTGCTCGGCGTCGTTGTCGGACTTCGGCCCGAACAACGGAAGTTCCGGCTGTGATGTCGTCTCGCTGAGCAGGTTCTGAAGTGCCGGGACGCACGCTCTCGCAAGATCGGCGAAACGATTGCCAGTCAGTCGCTCCATGACGTTCTGTGG
>CAZVMY010000077.1:0-9358 GCA_964628955.1 uncultured Methylocystis sp. | reverse complement strand
AAGGAACAGCAGATCCGCATCCAGGCTTCGGGCGGTCTCTCGGATGCCGACATCGAGAAGATGGTCAAGGAGGCGGAAGCCAACGCGACCGAGGACAAGAAGCGGCGCGAACTCGTCGAGGCACGCAACGGCGCCGAAAGCCTGATCCATTCGACCGAGAAATCGGTGAAGGAGCACGGCGACAAGGTTTCCGAGGCCGATCGCAAGACGGTCGAGGATGCGATTGCCGCGCTGCGCGACGTCGTCGGCCGGGAGGATCTCGACATGATCCAGGCCCGCACGCAGGACCTGATGACCGCGTCGATGAAGATCGGCGAGGCCATCTACAAGGCGCAGGCCGAGGGCGACGCCAAGGCCGACGCGGCCGCGGACGCCCGCAAGGACGACGACGTCATCGACGCCGACTTCAAGGAGGTCGACGGCGACAAGAAGAAGCGGGCCTGACGGCGAGAGGGTCGGAGGCAGCATGGGCGGACGTGATCTGCCGGTGCGGGGCGCATGACGATCATCCGGCCCGCACGGCCGGAGGACGCCGATGAACTCGCCCGCTGGTTCAACGATGCGGCCGCCCTGGAACTCTGGGGCGGGCCGCATCCGCGCTTCCCGCTCGATCGGTTGCAGATGGCAGGTTGGCTCTCGGAATCCGGCCGTGACCCACCGCTGCGGTCCTGCCGGACCCTCGTCGACGCGGACGGCTCGGTCGTCGGACATTTTCAGCTCGTCTTCGACAGGGCGGCCGAAACGGTGAGGATCGGCCGCGTCGGGATCAGGCCGGATTGCCGCGCGCATGGCATCGGCGAGCGCATGGTGCGGGCGGCGGTGGACGAGTCCTTCGCGCTCTCCTTCGCCTATCGTGTGGAACTCGTGGTGGCCGAGTGGAATTCGGTCGCGCTGCGGCTTTACAGGCGGATCGGCTTTACCGAAGAAGGCACGTTGCGAGGAATGGCCCGAACCGCAGACGGTCGTCGCGCATCCTTGATCTTGATGAGCATCCTGCGCCCGGAATGGCCGGCAGGCCAGACGGTGGCGGCGGGCTCGTGAGGGGCGGCTGAATGTCGAAGCGCGACTACTACGAGGTTCTCGGCGTTTCCCGCACCGCGACGGAAGCCGACCTGAAGTCGGCCTTCCGCAAGCGCGCGATGGAGCATCATCCGGACCGCAACCCCGGCAACAAGGACGCCGAGGTCAAGTTCAAGGAACTGAACGAGGCGTATCAGGTCCTATCCGACGGACAGAAGCGGCAGGCCTATGACCGGATGGGGCATGCCGCGTTCGAGCAGGGCGGGGGCGGCTTTGGACCCGATTTCGCATCGTCGATGTCTGACATCTTCGACGACATCTTCGGCGACGTGTTCGGGCAGGGGCGCGGGCGCCAGCGCGGTCCCGGCGGCCGCGAGCGCGGCGCGGACCTGCGCTACAACATGGAGATCACCCTCGAGGAGGCCTATTCGGGCAAGGCCGCGACGATCAAGGTTCCGACCTCGCTCACCTGCGAAGCCTGCCAGGGCTCGGGGGCCAAGCCGGGGTCGAAGCCGCGGAAATGCGGGACCTGCGGCGGCATGGGCCGCGTGCGCGCCAGCCAGGGCTTCTTCGCGATCGAGCGCATCTGCCCGTCCTGTCACGGCCGGGGAGAGGTCATCGACGATCCCTGCGGGGTTTGCAGCGGGGCCGGACGCGTGGTCAAGGAACGGACGCTGTCGGTCAACGTGCCGGCCGGCGTCGAGGACGGCACCCGGATCCGGCTGGCCAACGAAGGCGAGGCCGGCGTGCGCGGCGGACCGTCGGGCGACCTCTACATCTTCCTCAGCCTGAAGCCGCACACGTTCTTCCAGCGCGACGGCGCCGACCTGTTCTGCCGGGTTCCGATCTCGATGGTCACGGCGGCGCTCGGCGGCGACATCAAGGTTCCCACGCTCGACGGGGTCGAGGCGCAGGTCAAGGTTCCCGAGGGAACCCAGTCCGGCAAGCAGTTCCGCCTGCGCGGCAAGGGCATGCCGGTGCTGCGGTCGCGCGACGTGGGCGACCTCTACATCCAGGCGATGGTCGAGACGCCGCAAAACCTCACCAAGCGGCAGCGCGAGCTCCTGGCCGAATTCGAGCGCGAATCCTCGCGCGAGACCCAGCCGGAATCGAACGGGTTCTTCGCCCGGGTGAAGGACTTCTTCAGCGGCGCCGGCGAATGACCGGCGAGGTCGCGACACCGTGCACTGCGGGCCTGCCGGCAAATCCACTTGCCGGCTATGCCTCGCTGCGGGAACGTGCTTAAGAGCCGCCAGCGATACTGGACAGCGAGGATTTCCGTGCTCGATCCAACGTCGGCCAACCGTCGCCCGAAAGCCAAGAACCGCACGGACAACGATCCGCTGGCGCGTTTGCGACGGCAGCCCGCGGGGAAGCCCCGGCTCGACATCGACATCGAGGACGAGGCCCGGTTCCTGCGGTCCTGGCTCGAACGGCCGCTCACCACCGGCGCCGTCGCGCCGTCGGGCAAGGCGCTCGCCACGAAGATGGCCGCCGCAGTCGACCCCTCCATTCCCGGCCAGATCGTCGAACTCGGTCCGGGCACCGGCCCGGTGACGCAGGCGCTGATCGACCGCGGCGTGAGCGAGGACAGGCTGATCCTGGTCGAGTTCAGCGCCGATTTCTGCACGCTGCTGCGCGAGCGCTTTCCCGGCGTGACCGTGATCCAGGGCGACGCCTATCAGTTCGCGCGGGTTCTGGAATCCGTGCTTCAGGGGCCGGCGGCGGCCGTCGTCTCCAGCCTGCCTCTCCTCACCAAGCCGGAAGCCCAGCGGCTCAGACTGCTGGCCGATGCCTTCTCCGTGATGATCCCCGGCGCCCCGTTCGTGCAATTCACCTACATGCGGCCGTCGCCGATCCCGGTCGTGGGCGACTTCCAGGCGAACGTCTCGGGGCGCGTGTGGCGGAACCTGCCACCGGCACGGGTCTGGACCTATCGCCGCGCCGTCGTCTGAAAGGCGGCCCATGCCGAGCCACGATCCGGAGCTCGCGACGTGAGCGATGCCCGTCGGAAGCTGATCGTCGCACTCGACGTCCCGTCCGTGGCCGACGCGGAGCGGCTGGTGGAGCAGCTCGGATCGGCGGTGGTCTTCTACAAGATCGGGCTGGAGCTGGCCTATGTCGGAGGCATTGCGCTCGGTGAGCGGCTGATCGCGGCAGGAAACGCCGTGTTCTTCGACCTGAAGCTGCACGACATCCCGAATACCGTCGCACGGGCCGCCGCACGGCTTGCCGCGACCGGCGCGAGCTTCATGACGGTTCATGCCTATCCGCAGACGATGGCGGCCGCACTCGAAGGCCGCGGACGGCAGGACGGCCTGCGGCTGCTCGGCGTGAGCGTGCTGACGTCCATGGACGATGCCGACCTCGCGCGCGCCGGTTATGGCATGGGCGTCGCCGACCTCGTCCGCCGACGCGCCCGGCAGGCGCAGGAGGCCGGCATGGACGGGCTGGTCTGCGCCCCGACGGAGATCGATGCCGTGCGCGCCACCGTCGGCGCGGCATTGACGCTGGTGACGCCCGGCATCCGGCCGGCCGGCAGCGCGATCGGCGACCAGAAGCGCATCATGACTCCGGCCGAGGCACTCGCCGCGCGCGGGTCGGGTGCGGCGGCGGCTGCGATTCTCGCCGAGATGAGCGGCCCGGCCGATTGACGGTCGGGAGAGCGGGGTCGCCTTTCGGCTCAGGCTGCGTGGCGGCTCGTCAAGCGGCGTGCCGGCTTGCGTCGGACCCGTAATAGTTGATGTAGCGGCTCCCGATGTCCGTGACCTTGAGCGTCACGAACACGTCCGTCGTGCCGAACTGGCGATCGACGACCGCCCCGTCGCCGAACCGGGCGCCCAGCCGCAGGTAGCCCTTCACGAGGGGCGGCAGGTCCTGGAGCGCCGCCTTCGCGTCGATCTGGTCCTTCGGGATCCTGTCCATCGACACATATCGCGACGGCACCGCGCGAGCGCGCCATTCCGGCGGCGCGGCCGCAAAATGATGCAGGAAGCTCAGTTCCTTCGCGAGCCGGGCCGGGTCGGTGCCCTCGAGGCTGGCGCAGCCCAGCACGACGTCGATCCGGTGATGGAGGATATAGGTCCAGATTCCGTGCCAGAGCAGTTCTACCGTCCGCTTGTTGCGGTACGGCTTCAGAACGCAGGACCGGCCGAGTTCCAGGAACCGCAGGCCCGGGTGCGCGGCGATGATGCCGTCGATGTCGTATTCCGCCGAGGTATAGAAGCCGAAGTTGCGCTCCGCCACATCCTGGCGGAGCAGCCGGTACGTCCCGACGACTTTGGGGCGCTTGCCCATCAGCGCCTTGCCTGCTCCGGATTTGCCTGCTCCGGATTTGCCCGACTCCACCTTCGCCTTGCCCAGCCCCGATTTCAGCATGGCCTTGCCGAACGCAGCCTTGCCCATCACCGCCGCCTTGCCGATGAAGGGCGCCTTGGCGAGGCGCTTCGGCGGGTCGTGGTCGATGACGAGGAGATGATCGCAGACGTAGTCGAAATCGTCCTTGTCGCGACGCGTGACGAAGGACGCGGGATTGGCCGCAGCCGAGAGCTCGCCGTAGAAGACCTTGAACCTTAGCCGCTGCGCCTTGCGGATCTCCTTTTTCGTCGTGGCGAGGCGGACTTCCAGCGAGCCGATCCTGCCGAGCGTGACAGGCAGCCCCATGGTGTCGCGCACGACCTTGCTCGGCAGCAGGCCGAGCCCCGCCCCCTCCATCCGCACCGGCATGCCGGGCGGGAGCCGCAGGGCCTTGCTCCGGAAAAATCCTTTGCCATCCAGCAACTTGCTGACAGGGTCGGACTGCGTCCGACGCGACACCCGCGCCCTGCGCCCGGCCTCCGATGCGCTCTCCAGATCCATCATCGACCCCGTCGTGCGGCGCCGCTGCGGCCGGCGTCGATCCGCGACGCTCGCCTCGAACACACGGACACGTGCGTGAGAGCATAGTCGCCGAACAGATTTATGACAGTTTCTTTTCGCTTCAGGCGGCGTCGTGGACCATGCGCGGGCCCAGCGCCCCGAGCAGCCGATCGACGTCGAGCGGTTTCGGCACGAAATCGTCGAAGCCGGCGGCGAGACAGGCCGCCCGATCCTCGCTGAAGGCGTTCGCCGTCAAGGCCACGGCGCGGGTCGGCGGCAGCCCGCGCGCGGCTTCGGCGACACGGACCCGCCGGATGAGGGCCATCCCGTCGAGCCCCGGCATCCGGATGTCGAACAGCATCACGTCGAAGGCGCTGCGTCGACCCGAAAGCGCCTCCTCAGCGATCGTCAGGGCCTCGGCGCCGTTGCGGGCGAGCGTCACCTCCAGGCCCAGCCGGCCCAGAACCCGGGTCGCCAGGATGGCGTTGATCTCGTTGTCCTCCGCCAGAAGAACGGAGAGCCCGGCGAACGGCGCGGCGGCGCGCGCCGGCACCGGCCGATCCTCGCCCGAGACGGCAGCCGCCGGCGCGATCAGGCGCGCATGCAGCGAGCGGGTGCGGATCGGCTTGACGAGATAGCCGTCGAACCCGGCTTCCGTGGGCGAACCGAAGCCGCGCCGCTCGAACGGCGAGAGCATCACCAGCCGCTGGGCCACGCCGGCCGCGGACGCCGCGGACGCCAGCCGGCGGCTCACCTCCAGCCCGAGCGCGCTGTCGACGATGAGCAGCGTCGGGCCGGTGCAGGCCAGCGCCGCGAGCGCGGCCTCCTCCGTCTCCACGACGGTCGCTGCAGCGCCGCAGTCTCTCAGACGATCGGCGAGGAACGGCGCCTGAAACGGCGAGCGGGCCACGATCAGCGCGCGCTCGCGGGCGAGATGGGGCACCGTCGATCGCGGCATCGGATCGAGCACCCCTCGGCGCAGCGGCAGCCGGACCTCGAACCGCGAGCCGCAGCCCGGGCTGCTGGTCACGCCGAGCGTGCCGCCCATGCCCTCGACGAGGCGCCGCGAAATCGCCAGGCCCAGCCCCGTGCCGCCGTGGCGTCTGGATGCCGAACTGTCGGCTTGCTCGAAGTCGTCGAAGATGGCGGCGAGGCGCTCGGGCTGGATCCCCTGGCCGGTGTCGATGGCGGTCAGCGACAGCACGTCGGCGTCCCGTCGCACGTCGAGCCCGATGCCGCCCTCATCGGTGAACTTGACGGCGTTGCCGACCAGATTGATCAGGACCTGCCTCAGCCGAACGGCGTCACCCTGCACGACGGCCGGCACGTCTCGTCCGATCGCTGCAGCGATCTCGAGGCCCTTGCCCTGCGCGCGCGGTGCCAGGAGTTCCACGACGCCCTCGACGAGGGTCGCCACCTCGAACGGCGCATCGTCGAGGTCGAGCTTGCCGGCCTCGATCCGGGAAAAATCGAGAATCTCCTCGATCAGCGACAGCAGCGCCTCGCCCGACGTCTTGATGGCGCGGACATACGTCGCCTGCTCGGGCTCGAGACGGGTGTCGAGCAGCAGGCCGGCCATGCCCAGCACGCCGTTCAGGGGCGTGCGGATCTCGTGACTGACCGTCGCGAGGAAGCGCGACTTGGCCTCGTTGGCGGCCTCGGCCCGGCGCCGTTCGGTGATGTCGCGGCCGACCGACTGGCGCTCTACTGGTTTGCCGTCGCCGTCGCGCACCGGCGCTTCGGCCCATGCGATCCAGCGCAGGCCACCCTCGACGGGAACCGCCTGATCGTAGCGCCGCGACCCGCCCTCGGCGGGTTCGTCCGGCTGGACGAGGTCGCCGGGAAGCTGAAAGCGACTGCCGAGCAGCGCATCCTCGCTGCGACCGGCCGCGGCCGCATACGCGGCGTTGACGAAGGTGATGGTGCCGTCGAGCGTGCGCCGCACGATGAGATCGCCCTGCGCCTCGACCAGCGAACGGTAGAGCGCCTCGCTTTCGGCAAGCTCGAACAGCCTGTCGTCCAGCCGCTCAGCCCGCGCCTCGGCGAGACTGGCGGCGACCCGCGCGCGGCGACCGTCGCGAACCGCCAGGAGGCAGGCGATCGCCAGGACGAGGCCGGCGAGAGCAATCCCCGTGAGATCGGCCAAGGGCGGCGGTGCGCTGCTACCCAGCCAGTCCAGTTCCCCGTTCACCCGCGCCTCGTCCCATTCCGCATTGCCGGACGACAATTGGCCAGTGACGGTTTACGTTTCGTTCCGAACGACACGCGAATTGCAACGGCCTGCGTCCGTTCGGTCGCGGATCGTGGCTCTCGCGGGCCGCAATTCCTGCCTCGCCGTTGACGCCGGTCTAGCCGCGGGTGGCCACCCGCTCGTGCATCGCGCGATACGACAGGGCTTCGGCGAGATGGACGCGGCCGACACGCTCGGCTGCGTCGAGATCGGCGAGCGTGCGGGCCACGCGCAGCGTGCGATGGAAGCCCCGGGCCGTCAGCTTCATCCGGTCGGCGGCATCGCGCAGCAGCGTGGCGCCGGCCGCATCGGGTGCGGCGACGCTCTCGATCACGGGCGAGGGCGCGCTCGCGTTGGTGGCTGCCGGCAGATCGAGGTCGGCATACCGGGCCGACTGGCGGGCGCGGGCCGCCGCCACCCGCGTGCGGACCTCGGCCGAGCCTTCCGCCGGCGGCGGCAGGACCAGATCGACCGCGGCGACGGCGGGAACCTCGATCGCAAGGTCGATGCGGTCCATCAGCGGCCCGGAGATGCGCCCCTGGTACTGCGCCATGCACTTGTCGTTGGGAGCGCGCCGGCACGCGAAACCCGGTTCGGTTGCGCGGCCGCAGCGGCAGGGATTCATCGCGGCGACGAGCTGGAACCGCGCGGGATACGTGAAGCGGTGGTTGGCCCGCGAGACCGACACCTCGCCCGCCTCCAGAGGCTGGCGCAGACTGTCGAGCACCTGGGGCTGGAACTCAGGCAGTTCGTCGAGGAACAGCACGCCGTGATGGGCCAGCGAGACCTCGCCGGGGCGCGCGTGCAGGCCGCCGCCGGTGAGTGCTGCCATGCTCGCCGAGTGGTGCGGGCTCCGGAATGGCCGGCGATCGGAGAGCGCGCCCTCGGCGAGCAGACCCGCCACCGAATGGACCATGGACAGTTCGAGGAGTTCGCGCGGCGACAGCGGTGGCAGGATGGACGCCAGCCGCTGCGCCAGCATCGACTTGCCCGCTCCGGGAGGGCCGCTCATGATCAGGTTGTGGCCGCCGGCCGCGGCGATCTCCAGCGCCCGCTTGGCGCTCTCCTGCCCCTTGATGTCACGCAGGTCCGGCAGCGCCCCGGTCGCAGCCCGGATGCCCGGCTCGGGGCGCGCGAGCACCTGCGTCCCCTTGAAATGATTGGCGAGCTGGATCAGTGAGCGCGGCGCGAGGAGGTCGATGTCGCCGCCGGCCCAGGCGGCCTCGGCGCCGCAGCTCGACGGGCAGATCAGCCCGTGTCCGCGCGCGTTCGCCGCGACCGCCGCCGGCAGCACGCCCGCGACCGCGGTCAGCGATCCGTCGAGCGCGAGTTCGCCCAGCACCGTGTAGCCCGCGAGGGCGTCCGCCGGGATCGCGCCGATGGCCGCCATGATGCCCAGCGCGATCGGCAGGTCGAAATGGGAGCCTTCCTTCGGCAGGTCGGCCGGCGCGAGGTTCACCACCACGCGCTTGGCGGGCATGGCGAGCCCGGATGCCGTGAGCGCCGCCCGGACGCGCTCGCGGGATTCCGCGACGGCCTTGTCCGGCAGTCCGACGAGCACGAAGGCGACGTTCCCGGACGCCACCTGCACCTGAACGTCGACGGGCCGGGCCTCGATGCCCTCGAACGCGACCGTCGCGACCCGTGTGACCATATCCGACCGCGCCCCTTCGGCCACGACCGCCGAGGCTGCGCCGCCGCCGGCGACGTTAGCATTCATGCAGAGCCCGGCAAGGCGGTGTCCGGGGCCGGCTCCTGGGGACCGGCTAACTCAGCCGATCAGTCGCCTCAGGTCGTAGAGGGCGTCCAGAGCCTGCCGCGGCGTCATCTCGTCGGGCGCCAGCGCTGCCACGGCCGCCCGCAGCCCGTCCGGCTCCGGCGCGACCGCCGCGGGCTTGGGCACGTGGGCGAACAGCGGCAGGTCGTCGAGCAGCCGGTGCACCGGGGACTGGCGCTCGCCCTTCTCCAATTCCTCGAGGATCACCCGCGCGCGGTCCACGACGGCACGCGGCAGGCCGGCGAGCTTCGCCACCTGGACGCCATAGGACCTGTCGGCGGCTCCCGGCACGACCTCGTGCAGGAAGACCACCTCGCCCCGGTGATCCGCGACGCGGACGGTTACGTTCTCGACCCGCGACAGGACGCTGGCGAGCGAGGTCAACTCATGGAAATGCGTGGCGAACAGGGCGCGCGAGCGGTTGACGTCGTGCAGGTGCTCGATCGCCGCCCAGGCGATCGACAGGCCGTCGA
>CAZVMY010000076.1:0-9423 GCA_964628955.1 uncultured Methylocystis sp. | reverse complement strand
CGGCATCCGCTGGCCGCGCCCGCCCGCCGTCATGTCGGAGCGTGACCGCGACTGGCCGGCGTTTGACCGGCAGGCGGCCGATCTGGCTGGCTTCGCGCAGCCGGAGCATGCCTGACATGACCTGCCACCAGTTCGATCCGGCGGCGCGAATCTCGGACAAGGCCGACCTCGAAGTGTCGGTGCGCGGTTCGCGCCTCGTGGTCGGGCCCCGCGCGATGCTCGACGCCTTCGTCAAGGTGAAGTTCGTGGGCGGCAGCGGCGATGTCGTGATCGGCTCCGACAGCATGATCAACTCCGGCTGCGTGATCTACAGCGGCAACGGTGTTTCGATCGGCGACGGCGTTCTGGTTGCGGCCAACTGCACCTTCGCCGCCACCAACCACGCCTTCGACGATCCGGCACGCCCCATCTTCCGGCAGGGCTTCCAGCCAAGCCGGGGTGGCATCACGATCGAGGACGACGTCTGGATCGGCGCCAATTGCGTCCTTCTCGACGGCACGACCGTCCGCCGCGGCGCGGTGATCGCAGCCGGCACGGTGCTGCGCGGTGAGATCCCCGCTTTCGCGGTGGTCGGCGGCAACCCATGGCGGGTGCTCAAGGAGCGCCAGGTCGAGGCCGGCTCATGACCGGCTTCGAGATCGACCCGACCGCGCGGATCTCCCCCCTCGCCGATCTGGAGCCCTCCGTGCGCGGCTCGCGCCTCGTCATCGGCGAGCGCAGCAGCATCGACGCCTTCGTCAAGATCAAGTTCGCGGGTGGCGCCGGCGACATCGTGATCGGCCGCGACTGCCGCATCAACTCCGGCTGCGTGCTCTACGGCGGCAACGGGATCAGCATGGGCAACGACGTTCTGATCGCCGCCAACTGCACCTTCGTGCCTGCCGATCACGCCTGTCTCGATGCCGATGTGCCGATCCGGCTGCAAGGCTTTCTGGAGAACAAGGGCGGCGTCGTGATCGAGGACGACGTCTGGATCGGCGCCGGTTCGATCCTGCTCGACGGCACACGTCTGCGCCGTGGCTGCGTCGTCGAACCGGGCACCGTCGTCCGCGGCGAGGTTCCGACGAACGCGATCATCGCCGGCGATCCGTGGCGGATCGTCGACTGCCGGCGCAGCCGGACGAACAATGCCTAGGGCCGGCGTTCCCGAGCGCTTCAGCATCTTCGGCGCCGACGGGCTGGTCGGCTCGCGGCTGGTCGCGCGTCTGCACGCGGAGGGCGTACGCTGCGACGCATATGGCCGGCGGCACTGGCCCAAGCCCGGCGCCGATCTCGGCCGCGCGATCTACGCGATCGGCGTGACGGCCGACTTCCGCTCGCGGCCGCTCGATACGGTCGAGGCGCATGTCGGCCGGCTGGCAGACCTGCTCCGGGAGCACACCTTCGACAGTTTCGTCTATCTGTCGTCGACGCGGGTCTACCGGGGAGCAGCCTCGACGGACGAGGACGCCCCGCTGATCATGGCACCGGCGGACCCCGACAGGCTCTACGACCTGAGCAAGCTGCTGGGCGAATGCCTCGCCCTGTTCGGCAGGGACCCGCGCGTCAGGATCGCGCGGCTCTCGAACGTATGCGCCGCAGGAGACCGCTCGGCGACCTTCCTCGCCTCCGTCCTGCGCGATGCCGCCGAAACAGGCCACGTCCGGCTCGGACAGACGCTGCGATCCTGCAAGGATTACGTCGCGGTCGACGATGCCGTCGACGCGCTGGTGCGGATCGCGCGCTTCGGGCGCCAGGCGATCTACAACGTCGCGAGCGGCGAGACGGTGACCCACGGCGAGATCGCTGACTGGCTCCTGCGACAGCATCAGGTCACGACCGATGTCGCCGACGACGCCACCGACGCCATCCAGCCCCGGATCGCGGTAGCGCGGCTTCGCGACGAGCTCGGCTGGCAGCCGAAACTTCTGGTCGACCAGCTCGGCGCGCTCTACGCCGCCCATCGGGAAAGACACCGGCACGATGCCTGACTGCCGCTTCTGCCGAGCGCCACTCCGCGTGACCTTCGCGGACCTCGGCACGACGCCGCTGGCCAACGGCAACCTGACGGCGGCCCAGCTGGCCGCGGGAACCGAGCGCTCGTATCCGCTGCATGCGCGGGTCTGCGAGCGCTGCCTGCTCGTGCAGGTCGACGATGCGGTCCCGGCGGACGCGATCTTCAACGCGGATTATGCCTACTTCTCGTCCTTCTCGGAGAGCTGGCTGGCCCATGCGCGGCGCTACGCCGGCGCCATGACGGCGCGGTTCGGGCTGGACGGCCGGTCGCTCGTCGCCGAGGTGGCGAGCAACGACGGGTATCTGCTGCAGTATTTCGCGGCGGCCGGCATCCCGGTGCTGGGGATCGAGCCGGCGGCGAACTGCGCCGAGGCGGCCCGCGCCAGAGGCGTGAGGACCGAGGTCGCGTTCTTCGGCGCGGCGACCGCGCGGCGGCTGGCCGCGGAAGGGTTTCGCGCCGACCTGATCGCCGCCAACAACGTCATGGCGCACGTTCCGGACATCCGTGATTTCGCGGCCGGGTTTCCGCTGCTGCTCAAGCCTGAAGGAACGGTGACCGTCGAGTTCCCGCATCTGCTGCGTCTCGTCGAAGGCGTGCATTTCGACACGATCTACCACGAGCACTACAGCTACCTCTCGCTGCTCGCCGTCGAGGTCGTGTTCGCGGCAGTGGGGATGCGCCTCTACGACGTGGAGGAACTCCCGACGCATGGCGGTTCGCTGCGCATCCTTGCCTGCCATCAGGCCGCGCCGATGGCGGAGACCCCTGCGCTCGCGGCCGTGCGTTCGGCGGAACGCGCGGCCGGCATGCGCGAGCTCGAGTTCTACCGGCAGTTTGCCGACCGGATCGATGGGGTCAAGGCGTCGTTCCTCGCCTTCCTCGCCGAAGCGAAACAGGCCGGCAAGACCGTCGCGGCCTATGGCGCTGCCGCCAAGGGCAACACGTTCCTGAACTTCTGCGGCGTCGATTCGAACGACATCGTCGCGGTCTGTGATCTCAACGTGCACAAGCAGGGGCGCTTCCTGCCGGGCAGCCACATCCCCATCCTGCCGCCCGCGCGGCTTCCCGAGCTTCGTCCGGACTTCGTCGTGATCCTGCCCTGGAACCTGGCCGACGAGATCGCCGCGCAGCTTCGGCCGGTCATCGACTGGGGCGGGCGGCTGGTCGTCGCGGTGCCGCAGACACGGCTGCTTCCGGTCTGATGCCGCATCGCGTCCCGTTTTGCGCCGCGCGGTAACGGTCGATTAACCTTAACAAATCATGATCCGGCCCTGACTCGAAGGGGAGGAGAAGCCTCCCCTCACAGAAAGCGATAGGGTCATGGCCGATATCACGCTCTCGAACGGCATCCGTAACAATCTGCTGTCGCTCCAGAGCACGGCGGACCTGCTCGACCGGACCCAGTTTCGCCTCTCGACCGGTCGGAAGGTCAACACCGCCCTCGACGACCCGCTGAACTACTTCCAGGCGGACACGCTGGCGTCCCGCGGCCGGGCGCTGAGCAGCCTGCTCGATTCGCTGGGCCTCGGCATCAAGACGCTCGAGACGACCGACGCGGCGCTGACCAACACCCGCCGTCTGCTCGAACAGGCGCAGGGCGTGATCGCGGCGGCCCGGCAATCGCCGACACGCGTCGCCGGGTTCGCCTCCGGCTACAACACCGTCACGAAGTCGGCGATCGACTACACGACGAACCCCTCGCTCATCCAGGCGACCGGCGGTCCCTTCGACGCCGGCGACCAGTTCACGATCACCGGCACGGACGACAACGGCGCTGCCTTTGCCGCCATCACGGTGAACGTCGGCACCCCGACGAACCTTCTGGCCGTGCCGCCGGTCGTGGCGACGGCACAGGACCTCGTCACCGCCATCAACGACCACCCGAACAACCCGCCGTCGGCCTCGGGCACGCCGCTGCCCGGCATCATCCAGGCCAAGATCGACGAAGCCGGCCGGCTCGTGATCAACAACATCGTCGGCACCACCACGACGGCGAACACCGGCAACCTGCGCATCGTGCTCACCGATGGCGGCGCGACCACCAACACGCTCGTCGACCTGTTCGGGGCGCAGGAGCGGCCCTATGCGACGACCGCCAACCTGGACACGGGCGTCATCACGCCGACCCTGAACCAAACCCGCCGCGCTTCGTCCGACCAGTACAACGAGCTGCTCAACCAGATCACCAATCTCGCCAAGGACGCTGGCTACAACGGCACGAACCTGCTCTATGGCCAGTCGCTCACCGTCTTCTTCAACGAGGAAACGACCACGAACCTGATCGTGCGCGGCGTCGTGTTCGACGCGGCCGGGCTGGGGCTCCGGCCGACCGATGCCAACTACGACTTCCAGTCCGATTTCGAGATCGATTCGGCGCTCGACAAGATCAAGCAGGCGGTCAGGGACGTGCAGGCGCAGCAGGCGACCTTCGCGTCGTCCGCCAACATCGTGCAGACCCGCCAGAGCTTCACCAAGGAGGTCGTGAAGAACCTCGAGATCGGTGCCGACGACCTCGTCGTGGCGGACCTGAACGAAGAGGGCGCCAACATCCTCGCGCTCCAGACCCGCCAGCAGCTCTCCGTTCAGGCGCTGTCGCTCACGGCCCAGGCGGACCAGGCGATCCTGCGGCTGTTCGGTTAATCGCTAACCATCGCGGCAGATCGGCGCCGATACACGCCAGGAGGTCAGCATGGCACTCAAGGTCGAGCTCAAGCCAAACGAGCGCATCATCATCGGCCAGGCGCTGATCCGGAACGGCGACAGCCGGATCCGCTTCTTCATCGAGGGCACGGCACCGATCCTGCGCGAGAAGGACATTCTCACCGCGAATACGGCCGACAGCCCGGCCAAACGCATCTATCTGGCCGTGCAGCTGATGTACCTCGACGGCGGCATCGGCTCCCACCACGACCTCTATTTCCAGCTCGTGCGGGATTTTCTCGGTGCGGCGCCGAGCGCCACGGGCTTCGTGGCCGAGATCAATAACCGGATTTTAAACGGCGAGTTCTACAAGGCTCTCAAGGCCGCGAAAGAGCTCGTCGGCTACGAACAGAAACTGATCGATCATGCAAAGCGCGGCGCAGGCGTACGGCAGGACGGCCCAGCAGACCCTCACGGGTCGTGATCTCGAAGCCCACGTTCTCCTCAAGGCCGCCGCCAGGCTCCAGACGATCAGGGACAACTGGACCGAGCGCCGGGGCGAGCTCGAAGACGCGCTCACCAACAACCGCAAGCTCTGGACCGTGCTCGTCACCGGCGCGACCGACAGCGCCAATCCGCTGAACAACGCCACCAAATCGGCGATCGCTTCGCTCGCGGTCTTCATCTTCAACCATACGATCTCCCTGATGATCGACCCCCAGCCGCAGCGGCTGCAGGTGCTGATCAACATCAACAAGGAAATCGCCGCCGGCCTCCGCGCCTCGAACGCCGCCGTGCTGCCGACGCAGCAGTCCGCGGCCTGAAGCGAGCGGCGTCGGCCACGACGCCGGCAACCGCGGCCTTCTCTCACCTTGGCCGCCCCGCAGCGTTCCACGATCGTCTTCACCGACGTGTGGACCCGTCGACGTTCGGGATCGCAGGCGCGCTCGCGCCGGCCGCCGCCGCGAGGCGTGACGGCCGCGTCCCTTGAGGTCGCTTCAGCGTGTCGGCAGAAGCGCGTGCTTCTTCCGGACGCGATCGACCAGTGCGGTATCCTCGGTCGCGGTCGCCGCATGATAGCGGCTGAAATGCGCGTTGAAGTTGTCGAAGATCACGGTGTAGTCGCGGCGGTGCGAGACCCGTCCCCGATCGAGTTCGTTCTCGTAGAAGAGCAGCGAGGCGCGGTAGGCATTGCCGGTGAGCCGCCGCCAGAGGTCGCGGTGCTCGGCCTTGAGCGCCGCAGAGAACTGGTTCGGCCTGTCCTCGTTCCAGTGCTCGCGCAAGTGTTCGCCGGCGCGCACCGCCCAGCTCGGCAGGAACAGATTGCTGTCGCGGTTGTCCTGTGGATCGGCGTCCGCTTCGGGCACGAACCCGCGATAGAGCACGCGCACCAGGCTGACGAACTGGTGGTGCATGTAGAGCCGCTGGTAGCGCAACGACTGAAGAAAATACTCGGAAGCGATCGTGGAGTTGGTCTTGTCGATCCGGCCCGAGCTCGGATCGAAGGTGAAGCCGATCCAGAACCAGCCGAGTCTCACCGATTCGGTATGCTCACCCCACTTGATCGTCGGGCTGATGCTGTTGACCACGAAATCCGGGAACTTCAGCGCGCCCACAGCCTCCTGCGCGGTCGTGATCTGCGTATTCCCCTTCCCGCCCATCGCGTCGCGGGCGAGACCGCCCAGGACGATGCGGGCATCCTCGCCGAAGTGCCACATCGGGTTGGGCAGCAGCACGCCGAGCTTCGGCGAAAACAACGGCGATCCTTCCAGATGCGAGAACGCGAGACCGGTTGGCTTGATGAAGCCGGTCTGGCCGAGCGCCTCCGTCCGCATCATGTGCTGGCCGATCATCGCCGATTGCAGCTTGTGGTCGTTGACCCAGCCGCCGGTCGTCTGGAACCGACGCTCGGTCAGATCGTCCAGCCGGTCGTACATGGTCCAGAAATTGTCGTTCGACGGATTGCGCAGATACGCGTCCTCGAGCGCACGCCAGGCCGCTTCGGAGCCGGGCTTCGCCTGACGTCCGACGTCGGCGACCCAATCGTTCAATGAGCCGAACTGCTCGCCGAAATGCCGGTCGGACGACCACAGCGGATAATGGAAGCCGATCTTCAGCGTCCGCATGTTGATCGCGAGCACCTCGTCGCGGATCCGCTGCGCGTCGGCGAGCGTCCGGATGGGGGCGCCCAGCAGCGTCGGCGAGCGCGCCTCGATCTGACGCCCGAAGGCGACGTCGCGCGTGAGCAGGCGGTTGGCCTCGTCCATCGCGGTGTTGGCGTCGAGCGCCGGTTCCAGCACCTGCCCGCCCGGCTGGAACGGCCGGAAGGTCCGGGCATTGGTCGCGGGTAGCCTGTAGACGTCCCGCAGCAGGCGCGTCGCGGCGATGAGTGCCGTCGCCTCGTCGTTGGTCGCGCCGTCGGTCAGCGAACGGCGGCGGATCGTCTCGTCGTCGAAGCCGCCGCGCGCCAGGTCGAAGAAATCGGCGCCGTGGCAGGAGGCACACGAGCCTTTGGGATGCTTCACGGGGTCTGCATTGCGCCAGAGCGCCAGGCCGCGCTGGTAGACGGGGTTCTCGAACACCTGCGCCGGCGTCGGTGCAAGCGGCTGCGGCGTCGGCTGCGGCGTGGGCGTCGGCGGGGCGACGCGCGGGGCGAGTGTGGTGGTGCCTCTCGTCGTCAGGGTCGCCGTGGTCGAGCGGGTCGCGGTCGGCCGCGCGGGAGACAACAGGCGTTGGCTCAGGACGATCCGCTCGCCGTTCGCGCCGGTCCCGTACAGCACTTCGGTGCGCGAGCCGTCCGCACCGACCCAGATCTCGCGGAGAGCGTTGTTCGGGTCGACCGTGCGGGTGACGACCGAGACCTGCGTTGGCGACGTTCCCGTCTGCGCGATTGCAGGAAGGCTCGCGAGAAGCGCGGCCATGGCCACGGATCCAAGGCACAGCAGTTCGGTCGAGCGCGCGTGTCTCGGCCGCGCGCGGGTCGATTTCGTCATCCTCAGCCTCCGTTCCAGCGGGGCGGACGATCGGTTGCAAACCCCAGCGGCGGCCTTAACGGGTTGCAGACAATTTTAACGAGCCGCCATCCTTACGCGAATGTGAACGGTCTGGAATCGTCCCTCCTGTCAGGTCCGACCGCGCCGGAAACTGGCCAGGAAAAAGGTGCGGATCGAGGCATACGCGCCGGCCTGCCGGATATGGTCCGAATAGGCGCGGTAGACGGGATCCTCGCGCAGCATCCGCTCTTCGTAGCGGGCGCGTGCGACGTAGATCAGGGTCAGGCCGAGCAGCATGACGGCCCGGCGCGCCGCTTCCGTCGGTCCTTGCGCCAGCATGAACGGCAGCTCGAACAGCCACCAGCCCAGCACCTTGAAGACATAGGCGGGATGCTTCGTCAGGCGGTAGGGGCCGGAGGTGATGATGCCGCGCCGCGTCAGGTTCGAGAACAGCGGGCCGTAAGCGACTGTCGCGAACAGGTAGACCGCGTTGCACAGCAGCGCCACGGCCAGAAGCGGCGGCGAGACGAACGCCGGTTCGCCGCCGGGCGAAAAATCCAGGAACGCGCGCGTCAGCGCCGGATAGAACGGCTCGTAACAGACGAGGCAGGCGATCCAGCCGCCCGGCGCCGGATCGGTCCGCCGCACGTGCCAGCCGAACACCTGCAAGGTCGCCAGATACCCGAGCGCGGCCAGCGCGGTGTCGAGCGCGAAGACCAGCCGGTTGAGGCGCTGGACGGCATCGATGGTGGCAACGTCGAGCGGAGGCAGGCCTTCTTCGCGGAAGAACGCGACGTCCCGGGTCAGATAGTCGAACATGAGCGCGAAGAAGAACAGCTTGATCAGCAGCACCTTGAGGAACGCGCCGATCAGCGCTTCGTCGAACGGCCGCCCCAGCGCCGCGAGCCCCAGCGCATGGAGCCCGTCCTCGGGATCGGGGCTGAGCCGGTCGCAGGCGACGAGGTAGGCGATCCATAACCCCGTCAGGAGAGGCCAGACCTCGCCCGCGAGCGCCGCCAGCGGCGAAAGCCGCCCGAAGAAGGGAAAGATCGACACCGCCGCCGCGACCAGCCCGAGCGTGACCGCGCTGCCGACGAGCTTGACGGTCACACGACCACCATCGAACGGCGCGACACGCGGTTTCGAGGCGGCCAGTCTCGCAGCCGCATGCAGCACCGGCGGTGCGCCGCCGGCGAGCACGACGAGGATTGCCGCGACCTCCGGCGCGAGACCGCTGCCGACGACGATCGCGAAGGCGGCGAGCACCGCTGCGAAGCCGGCGAGACCGACCCAGAGCGGGATCGCCGAAGCCGGGCAGGCGCCGACGAAGCGGCCCTCCACGATCGGAACGGTCACGTCGGCGGCCTAGTTGGCCGGGCGAACCCCGCAGGCCGTCACGTCCGCGACGCAGGCGGGCTCCGCCTCACGCATGGTGACGTCGATCCGGCGATAATCGACCTTGAGGAAGCCGCTGGGGTCGTGAATGACGGCATCGGGCCGGCTGGACACCAGATCTTGCGCCATGACGCCGACATGGACCGGGCCGCCCCAGACATAGCGGAAGGTATAGACGGCGAGGCCGCTCGGCGACGTGCCGATCGCGCGGATGTCTTCCTTCAGCCGGCGATCGGACCATCCCCCGCCGGAAGAACCGCCGCCCCCGCCCGAGCCGCCCCCTGAGCCGCCGCTGCCGCCGCCGGAACCACCGCCAGAGCCCCCGCTCCCGCCGCCGGAGCCGCCCGAACCTCCACCCGAGCCGCCGCTGGAGCCTCCGCCCGAAGACCCGCCACCCGA
>CAZVMY010000075.1:0-9497 GCA_964628955.1 uncultured Methylocystis sp. | reverse complement strand
ATCCCCCAACAACAAAAACAAAATCCGGCATAAGATAACTACGATAGAGCCTCGACTTAAGACCTTGACGCAACCGCTCTCACGACAGCACGGCCGCGTCGGCGACCTGGCCGGCCGGCAGAGCGCGGGCATGGCCGCCTCCGTCTTCGCAGCCTCTCACGCGCTCGGCACTGCGTTCGAGCGCGGTGCGGCCTTCCCGACGGAACTGGCGGCGCTGGAAAGCCTCGGCCTGCCGGCGGCAAAACTGGCGCCGCTCAAGGCCGTGGCGGAGTCCGGTGTGGCGACACCTCGCGCTCTCGCCGATCTGTTTGCGGCGGACGCCGCGCGCATCGCAGCCTTCGGCACGCCCTCGCAGCCGGCCGAAGGTGGCGTTCGCGGCTGGTTGCAGTCGCTGTCGTCGAGCCTCGTCCGGTCCCGGCCGGTCGGCACGGTCACGGGCGACGATCCGGCCTCGATCGTGGCGCGAGTCCAGGCCGCACTCGCCAGGGGCGACGTCGAAACAGCTTGGGCAGAATGGGTGAAACTGCCGGACGGCGCACGAAGCCTGGCGCCGCGCTTCGCGATGCTCGCGGAAGCGCGGGTCGCGGCCGGCAAGGCTCTGGCCGAGGTGCAGCGTGACGCGCTGGCCCTGATCCGGAAGCCGTGAGAGGATCGATCATGCTTCGTATTCTCGTGTTTCTCGTCGTCGTCCTCGCCGCTGCGCTGGGGCTGGCGTGGGTGGCGGACCGGCCGGGCACGGTCGTCGTCACGTGGCTCGGGGAGCAGCGCGAAACCAGCGTGCTGGTCGCCATGGGGCTGGTTCTGGCGGTCGCCGTGGCCTTGATGGCGCTCTGGTCGCTGCTGAACCTGATCTTCAGGCTGCCGAGCCTGATCGCGTTCGCCAGCCGGGCCAGGCGCCGGGCACGCGGTTTCCATGCGATTTCGCGCGGCATGATCGCGGTTGGCGCGGGGGATGCACGCGGCGCCCGCCGCAACGCGGGCGAAGCACAGCGCCTGCTCGGACGCGAGCCGCTCACGATGCTGCTGACGGCGCAGGCGGCACAGCTCTCCGGCGACAGGCCGGGCGCCGAAGCCGCATTCTCCGGCATGCTGGAGAGCGCGGAAACGCGCGTTCTGGGGCTGCGCGGCCTCTTCGTCGAAGCGCGCCGGAAGGGCGACGCGACGGCGGCCCGCTTCTATGCGGAGGAGGCCTACCGGCTCGCTCCCTCGGTGCCGTGGGTCGGCGATGCCGTGCTCGACTATCGGTGCGCCGAGGGGGACTGGCGCGGCGCGCTGCTGACCGTCGAGCAGAACGCGAGCCGGCGTCTCGTCGACCGCGAGACCGCGAGGCGCCAGCGCGCGGTGCTGCTCGCGGCCGACGCGCTGGAGCGGAGCGCCACGGCGCCGGACGCCGCGCTGAAGAGCGCTCTCGAAGCCCTGAAGCTTGCTCCGGGTCTCGTGCCGGCCGCGAGCTACGCCGGCCGGCGCATCGCCGAACAGGGCGACTACGGCCGCAGCGCGAAGCTGCTGGAGACCGCCTGGAAACTCTCGCCCCATCCCGACGTCGCGGAAGCCTATCTGGACGTGAGACCCGGCGATTCGGCCCTCGACCGGCTGAAACGCGCCAAGACGCTGCAGCGTCTGCAACCGATGGCAGCAGAGAGCCGGCTGACACTCGCCCGCGCTGCCATCGACGCGCGCGAGTTCCGGCAGGCCCGCGAGGTGCTCGAGGCCGTCGTTCTGGAGAGGCCCACCGTGCGCGCCTGCATGCTTATGGCCGAGCTCGAGGAGAAGGAGACGGCCAACATGGGGCTGGTCCGCGAATGGCTCTCGCGCGCCTCGCGTGCCGAGCGCGATCCCGTCTGGGTCGCCGACGGCATCGTCTCCGAGATGTGGCGTCCCGTTTCGCCGGTGACCGGCCGGCTCGACGCCTTCGTCTGGGAAAAGCCGCCGCAAGCGCCCGGCAGTCGCCTGCTCGCGGAGATCGAAGCCGACCGCGTGATCGCGGACCATGACGAACGGCCGGCGCTCACGCTGGAGGGACCACCGACCCCCGAGCACGTGGCGACGGCGCCCGCCGGCGCCGCCCCGGCGGGAACACCCGACGCCGCCAAGCCCGTCCCGGCGAACGCGAACGCTGCCGTGCAGACGCCCGAAGGCAGGGCAGAGTCAGCCGAAAGCCGCATGACTGCCATGCCGGACGATCCCGGCCCCGAACCCGACGTCGCCGCTCCCCGTCAGAAGGCGGGCCTGTTCTCCTGACGGCGACGAAGATGGCGCAGGACGACGATCACGCTCGCGCGGCGCCGAGCTGATCGAGCAGGGCCGCGCCGATGCGGATGCCGCCGAGGAAGCAATCGAGCGTCAGGTTCTCGTTGGGCGCATGATTGGCCTCGTCGGCGTTGGCATACGGCACGACGAAGGCGGGGATGCCGAGGATCTTGGTGAAGACATAATCGGGCAGGCTGCCGCCCATCGTCGGATATTCCAGCGGCTCGACGCCGCGCGCGAGGATGATCGCCTGGCGGATCGTCGCGGCGAACGGGGACTCCATCGGTGTCTTCGAGGGCGACATCCCGTCCATGGCCACGAATTCCACCTCGGGCGCGTGCCGGGCGACATGCGCGGCGACCTTCGCCAGGACGTCGGCGGGGGTCTGCGCCTCGACGAGCCGGATGTCGCATTTCGCGAAGGCTTCGTGCGGCAGCACCGTCTTCGACCCCGGACCGCCATACCCGCCATGGAGGCCGTTGATCGTCAGCGTCGGGTGGAACATCAGCCGGTCGTAATAGGGCCGGTCCTCCGGCGCATCGAGACGATCGAGGCCGATGTCGCGCGCCAGCGCGCCGCGGTCGAGTGGCAGCGCGGCCGCGGCGGCGCGTTCGAGCGCCGTCGGCAGAACGACGGCATCATGCAGTCCGTCGATCGTGATCTCGCCGGCAGCGTTCTTCATCGTCGCGAGCAGGTGCACCAGGGTCCAGATCGGATTGGGCGCAACCCCGCCGAACCCTCCCGAATGCAGATCGCGCCGGGCATGACGGGCCCGGAGCTCGAACGAGGCCACGCCGCGCACGCCGTAGCTGATCGTCGGCAGCCCCGATTCGTGGATCGGCCCGTCCGCTGTGATCACGAGGTCAGCCTTCAGCCGCTCGCGATGGCTCGCCACGAAGGCGGCGATGCGCGGGCTGCCGATCTCCTCCTCGCCTTCGAGCAACACGATGACGTTGCAGGGCAGGCCGCCGTGCACGGCGAGATGCGATTCCAGCGCGAGAAGCTGGGCGAAATGCTGGCCCTTGTTGTCGCCGATGCCGCGCGCGTAGATCCGGCCTTCGCGGATCGTCGGCTCGAACGGCGGGCTGATCCATGCCTCCAGCGGCTCCGGCGGCTGCACGTCGTAGTGGCCGTAGAGCAGCACGGTGGGTGCGCCGGGGACCTCGGTGCGCCGCGCGAGGACCATGGGATGCCCGGCGGTCGGGACGGCCTCGGCGGTGAACCCCAGCCGCTCCAGCATCGAAACGAGCAGGGCGGCGACTTCAGCGATGCCGACGTTCTGCGCGCTGATGCTCGGGTGGCGCACGTAATCCATCACCCGCGCGATGAAGCTCTGCTCGTTCGCGGTGATATGCGCGAAAACCCGGGCCAACCGGCCGGGAACACCAGGCTGAGGCGCGTGCGACGGATCGTTCATGAGATGGCCCCCACCGTCATGGCGAGATGCTCATGCCGGTAGCGGCAGCATAGCCGCTGCCACGCGCCGGTGAAGCAGGGTTTCGGCTCGCCGGCGACGGGCAGCGGACGGGCACGGGTCGCGCGAGGTCTTGACGAGTTCTAACGAAACCCGCTGCACGAGGCCCTGCCAGCCTTAACCCGCGTTTCACGCTGCCCGCAGTCTCCCGCCCGGAAAGCGCGCACGGGCCGCGATCGTTAAAATCCGACATGGCCCCGCAAGGCTTCCGTGAAGGCTCGGACCGCTATCTCGCCGCAGAAAACGGGCGAACGCGTCCGGATCGTCAGAAGAGCGGAAGCGACATGGCCAACATCAAGGACAAGGTGACCGAGACGCTGACCGACGTCGCCACCCCGGCGAACCTGATCGTCAACGGGTCCTTCGAGGACTGGTCCGGCAACACGTCGAAATGGTCCGGCTGGACCGGCCTGACCGAACTCAACGGCTGGAGCCTCGAGGGCAAGGTCACCAAGAACACCAACTGGTTCGAGCCGCATTCCACGGGCTACAACGGCGTCAAGGCCGCTGACGGCCGTGCGATGCTCGATCTCGGCGCCAGCCCCGGCAACCTCACCGTCTCGCAAACGATCAGCGGCCTGCTCGAGGGCGCGACCTACACGCTGAGCTTCTCGGTGGCCGACTCGGTCGGCGGCAACGCGGTCGCCGTCAGCTTCGGCGGCGAGACGCTCGCGACGCTCTCGGGCGTCGGCAAGACGATGAAGACCTACACGTTCGATATCGTCGCCTCCTCGTCGAGCGCGACGCTCTCGTTCGCCGAACGCGGCAAGATCGACAACACGGGCGTTTATCTCGACAACGTCAAGCTCGTTCAGAGCGCCGCGCCGGTGATCAAGCCCGCGCCGGCGCCCGAGCCCACGCCGGCGCCCGAGCCGATCGTCCTGCCGGCTCCGGAGACGCCGATCGAGCCTCCGGCGCCGCCGCCGCAGCTGCCAGCGGCTCCCGTGATCAACCAGGTCAGCGGGACCGATGCGTCCGAGGAACTCTACGGCTCGAACGGCGCCGACGTGATCCGGGCGCTCGGCGGTCACGACTACATCGCGCTGTTCGGCGGGTCCGACACCGTCGATGGCGGCGAGGGATACGATACCGTCGATTATGCCGCCGAGGGCGGACCAGCGGGCATCAAGGCCGATCTCGGGTCGGGACTGGTGGTGGACACCACCGGTTCGACCGACCAGATCACGGGGATCGAGCGGCTGATCGGGTCCGACTATGCCGATTTCGTCACCGGTTCGGCCTCCGCCGATGCAGTGGAAGCCGGTGGTGGCAACGACAGCGTCGCCGGCGGTGCCGGGGGTGACGTCCTCAACGGAGGTTTCGGCAACGATCTCGTCGAAGGCGGAGCGGACCAGGACACGCTGGTCGGCGGCCATGGCGAGGACACGCTCGACGGCGGCGATCACGATTACGACGCGGTCGACTACAGCCAGGATGGCGGCTGGAAGAACGTCTCGGTCGACATGACGACCGGTCTCGTAGAAGACAGCTGGGGCACGATCGACACGCTGATCTCGATCGGCATCGTCAAGGGCACCGACCTCGCCGACTGGATGCGCGGCGGCGCGGCTGACATCATCTTCGACGGCAAGGGCGGCGACGATTATCTCCTCGGCGGCACCGGGCGCGACGAACTCTACGGCGCGGCGGGCAACGACACGCTGACCGGCGGCGACAACATCGACTTCCTCGAGGGCGGCATGGGCGACGACATCCTCGTGGGCGGCCGCGACGGCTTCGACGTCTTCGCCTTCTACATGACCGACGGCCGGGACACGATCGTCGATTTCGACGAGTACGACCACATCCGGCTCTACAACACCGGCATGACGGTCGAGGAAGTCCTGGCCGCGACGCAGTATCACCAGCAGGGCGAAGGCGGCCCGGACGGGCTCCTCGTCAAGGTCGGTGAGACGGAGGTCTTCCTGATGGGGGTCTACTCGATCACCGCGGACCGCTTCGAGCTGGTCAACATCTGAGCCTTCGACGGCCGGCGATCGAAAAATAATGCCCGTCCGGGGAACCGGGCGGGCATCTCCGTCGTTGTCGGTTGCCGCTCGGGGGCTCTTGGCAATGCATCGCGTCTGGCTCGTTCTCAATCCGGCCGCGGGCTCCGCAGGCGCGACGACCGGCGACGATCTGCGGCGCAGCATCGCCCAGGTCGGCCTCGAACTGGCCGGAGCCACCGAAACGCCGCGCGAAGCCCTGCCGAGCGCATTCGACCTCTCGACTGCCGGCTGCGACACGCTCGTCATCTATGGTGGCGACGGCACGATCGCGACCGTGACGGCCGCGCTCGACGAGTGGGACGGCTCCTGCCTCGTGCTGCCCGGCGGAACGATGAACCTCCTGCCGACGCAGCTGCACGGCGCCGCCCCCTGGCAGGACGTTCTCGATCGCGCCCTCACCAGCGCGGATGCCGTCCGACTGCCGGTCGCGAGCGCGGAAGGTCACCGGGCGCTCGTCGGCGTGATCGTCGGGCCGGCGGCCGGCTGGATCCATGCGCGCGAGCGCCTGCGAGCGGGCCAGCTTCTGCGGCTCGGGCGGGCGCTGCGCTTCGCCTGGAGGCGCACCTTTTCCCGGTCGGTCCGCGTGGTCGGAGGCGCGCATCCTGGACGTCACCGTGCGGTGATCATCACGCCGCTCGAAGCGCGACTCGAAGTGGCATCGGTCCGCTCCGAGACCTGGATGGACGTCGCGCGCATTGGCTGGGAGTGGCTGGCCGGCGACTGGCGCAAGGCGCCGGGTGTCGACGTCAGCCTCACGCCGTCCGCCCGCATCATGGGCGGCCGAACCCTGCCGGCGCTGTTTGACGGCGAGCCGGCCCGATTGAAGAACCCGGCGGAGATCAGGCATGGCAGCACCCGGCTCCGGTTCATCATGACGGCGCCGAGGTGACGGTCCGGCTCTTCCACGTTTCCGATCTGCATTTCGGCACCGAGGACCGGGCGGCGATCGACTGGTTCGGCGCGGTCGTCGCTGCGGAACGGCCTGATCTCGTCTGCGTCACCGGCGATCTCACGGCCGCCGCGCGGTCGTCGGAGTTCGCCGCCGCGGCCGCGTGGCTCGCCACGTTCGAGGTGCCGGTCACGGTCGAACCCGGCAACCACGACATGCCGGTGTACAACCCGCTGACCCGGCTCTTCTTCCCGACCCGCCGATTCCGGCAGCTGGAAAGACGCATCGAGCGGCCGGTAACGCTGGCGGGCTGCTCGCTGGTGCCGCTCGTGACGGCAACCCGGGCGCAGCTCCGGTTCGACTGGTCGCTCGGCGTGGTGCGCCCGGCCAGTCTCAGGCGAACCCTCGCCGAGATCGCCCGGCGTCCGGCCGGCAACCGGGTGATCGTGGCCTGCCACCATCCGCTGGTCGACGTGGCCGGGCTGTCGACGCCCGGCCGGACGCTGGGCGGCCTGGCGGCGCTCGAGGCGCTTGCGGCCGCGGGAGCCGACGGCGTGCTCAGCGGCCATACGCACGACCCCTTCGACATTGCCTGGCAGGGCGCGGGACGTCCGATCCGGCTGATCGGCGCGGGCACGTTGTCGGCGCGCGTCCGCGCCAGCCGCCCGTCGTTCAACGAGATCCGTCTCGGCCCCGACGTGTTCGAGGTGAGGGTCCGGACGCTGCCGGGCTGAACCGGATCAGACGGGCTCACAGATCTCCAGGATGGCGAGCAGGTAGATGCGGATCATGTCGAGGTAGTCGGCCACGTCGACCCGTTCGTCGGGCATCGTGTTGTAGCGACCACCGGGACCGCAGACGACGCCCTCCATGCCGAGTTCGTGGGTGAGATGCGCAGCGTCGGTGCCGTAGAAGCCGGGCGGCCGGATGGCGCCGGTCGGCTGCGGCTCGCCGCGAACCTTCTCGTAGGCGCGGTTCACGGCCTTGACGATCGCCGAGTCCTTCGAGACCTCGAAGGCCGGCATCATCGGCCGGCCGATCGTATGCTCGGGCGTGAGAACCGCCTTCAGGCCGGGGAAACGGCGTTCCAGGTCGTCGAGCACGGCCCGCATGTCGGCCAGCACCGCCGGCTCCGTCTGGCCGGGCGCATAGCGGGCCGAGCCCTTGATCTTCACGAAATCGGCGACCTGAGGCGGCCGCCATTCCTGCAGGTCGCGGCCGAGCGCGCCGTGCACCACGCCGACGTGGCAACGGTTGATCGAGCGGTGTTCCTCGCTGATGGCGCCCGAGAAGGTGAGGGCATTGAGGCGCGGGATCAGATCGCAGGCGGCCGTGATGGCATCGACCGCCTCCTCGCGCTTGGAAAGATGCCGAGTCTTGCCCGTCAGCTCGACGATGAAGGTGAAGGCGGCGGCGTGCATCGTCAGCGCCTTGAGATCCGTCGGTTCGGAATTGATGAAATAGTCGGCTTTCAATCCCTGGCGTATCGCGGCGAGGGTGCCGACGCCGCCCTGCAACTCGCCGACGACGAAGGTGAGGATCACGTCGCCCTTGAGGCGTACGCCGGCGTCGATCAGCGTCTTCACCGCCTGGAAATAGGCGGCGTCGCCGGCCTTCATGTTCGAGACGCCGATGCCGTAGATGAAATTCTCGTCGACGAGGCCGCCCCAGGGGTCGACCGTCCAGCCTTCCGTCACCGGATTGGTATCGAGATGGCCGTTGAAGAGCAGGCTCTTGCCGCCGCCCGTCCCCTTCCAGCGGCCGATGGCGTTGACGCGCTCGCCCTCGATCGGTTGCAGCGCGGCGTCGAGGCCGAGTTCGGCCATCCTGTCCCGCATCCACACCGCCAGCGTCCGCTCGCCCTCGGTCTGGGTGTAGCTCTTGTGCCGCGCCATGCTGGCGAGGAAATCGAGCGCGCCCTGCGTGTCGATGCGGGCCAGAAGGTCGTCGGCGGTCATGGACGTTCCAGTCAGGCGTGGAGGCGGAGGGTCGGCACCGCGTCCATCAGGGCGCGGGTATAGGGGTGGGCGGGGCCCTCGCGGGCGAGCACGTCGGTCGCGATCGTCTCGACCAGTTCGCCGCGCTGCATGACGGCGATGCGGTGCGCGATCTGGCGCACGAGATTGATGTCGTGGCTGATGAAGATCAGGCTGGCGCCGCTGCGCTCGACGAGGCTGACGAGCAGGCTCACCACCGAGGCCTGCACCGAGACGTCGAGCGCCGAGGTCACCTCGTCGCAGATGACGAGCCTCGGCCGCGGCGCGAAGGCGCGGGCGATGGCGACGCGCTGCTTCTCGCCTCCGGAAAGCTGATGCGGATAGCGGTCGGCGTAATCCGCCGGCAGGCGGACCTCGTCAAGGAGGGCCGGGATCGCTTCGGAAAGGGGCCGGCCGGCCGGATCGCCGTAGAGCGCGAGCGGCCGCGCGAGGATGGCGCCGATCGTCTGGCGCGGATTGAGAGACGAGTCCGGGTGCTGGAAGATGATCTGCAGCCCGCGCCGGTAGTCGCGGTCCATGTCGCGCCGCCCGGCGATCGCCCGGCCGGCTACGGTCAGAGACCCTTCGAACGGTGCGAGCCCGGTCAGGGCGCGCGCCAGCGTGGACTTGCCGGAGCCGGAGGCGCCGACGATGCCGAGAATCTCGCCCTCAGCGACGTCGATCGAGACGGCGCGGTTGCCGGTGACGCGCGCGGCGCTCCGCCCGGCGAGCGCGGCGAAGAACGACGGCCGGCCGTAGTGGACGGTGATCCCTTTCGCCTCGACAAGCGGCGGCACGCTCCGGTCCGGCATCGATCGGACCAGCCGGCGGTCGGGCCGCGGCACGGCGGCGACCAGTTGCCGGGTATAGGCCTCGCGCGGGTTGCCGAGCACGGCGGC
>CAZVMY010000074.1:0-9538 GCA_964628955.1 uncultured Methylocystis sp. | reverse complement strand
GGCCGGCGTTCGATCAGCCGCGTCACCACGCGGTCCAGTTCGTCGTTCATGTCGGCGATGCCGGCAAGATCGCGCTCGTCGATGATGGCCGTCGCGAACCGGGGCTCGGCGAAGATCATCACCCCGGCGGCGGATTGCACGAGGTGGGCGCAGGTGCGGGAGCCGACCACCAGGAAGAAGGCGTCCTGAATCTTCCTGTGCAGCCAGACGATTCCGGTCAGGCCGCAGAAGACCTCGCGCTGCCCGCGTTCGCGCAGCACCGGCGCGACGCCGCACGATGCAGGGTCCTGGGACGGGAGGGAGAGGGCGCTCATCGGGCGCCTTCCAGCGCATCGCCGGAGGACGTCGGCCGCCCGGGGGCATCCCGCCGCGCCTCGCGGAGCTTGAGCACGAACTGCCCGGCGTTGACGACGTAGGTGGCATAGGCGGCGAGGGCCAGCAGCATCCGGCCGGTCTCGCTGCCGAGGTCGAGAACGAGGGCGGCGAGATAGGCCGTGTGCAGGGCCAGCACGAGCATGCTGACCATGTCCTCCCAATAGAAGGCGGGGGCGAACAGCCAGCGGCCGAACACGACCTTCTCCCAGACCGAGCCGGTCACCATGATCAGGTAGAGGGCGAACGTCTTGACGACGATCGAGATCGTTGCCGCGAAGGCGCCCTCACCGGTCGCCAGGAAGCGCACGACCAGCACGAAACTGACGAGAAAGATCAGGAACTGGATCGGAGCCAGAACGCCCTGCACCACCGTCCACGCGGATGCGTCCCGACGCCGCCGTTCCTCGGCGCTGTAGAGAGCCGGTCGCCTGTCGCTGGATGGTCGACCCTGCAACGCGTTTTCCCCCGTTTTTGGCCTTTCGTTGGAGGCTAGGACGGGGTGTCACGACTGTCAATAAGAGCTTACGTCAGATCAGATTGACAGTTCGTCGTCTTCCACTGATGATCCTTAAGTGGCCATTTGCCAAAGGCCGTGGATCGTGATGCACTTTGCGGAAGGGCAGTCGTGGCGACCTCTCGCGCTTCCGCGAGGCTGTCGCTCCGACCAGAGCCCAGGGCCGCAGAGCCCGTCTTCAGGAGGAACTCGAGCGTCCATTCTTGCTCCGGTTCGTACAGAGGGGGAGCGCATGAGCGAGGCGTCATTCGGGGCGGCGCACGGGGCCGGCCCAGACGAATCCCCGAGACCGCATCATGGCACCGCCCCGGTTGGCGCCGTTCGTGCCGGAGCGGCGTTCGGCTGGATACAGCCGGAGACCAGACAACGCGCCGCGATGGCGCGGACGATCGAAACCGAGATCATTCCACGACTCCTGCTCGTGCATCGCGAGAGCGAAGCGCAGCCGTCCGGCTCGCCGACCGCTGCGGCGCGGCTCACCCACGACGACGTGACCGAGTTCACCGCTCTGGCCATCGCGAACGATCCGGCGCCGGCCTTCGCCTATGTCGACCTGCTGCAGCACCGCGGCATCGCCGCCGAGGCCATCTGTCTGGACCTGCTTGCTCCCGCGGCGCGGCGGCTCGGGGTGATGTGGGAAGAGGACACCTGCGACTTCACCGACGTGGCGGTTGGCCTCAGCCGGCTGCACCAGATCCTGCGGCGGCTCAGCCCGCGGTTCGGAACCGGGCCGAGCCCGTCGGGCCGCGAGCGCCGGGCTCTCCTGACGACCATTCCGAGCGATCAGCATACGTTCGGCCTGCTGATGGTGGCGGAGTTCTTTCGCAATTCGGGCTGGGACGTGCGCGGCTGGCCGGAGTTCTCGAACGATGAGGTGATGGCTCTCGTCGCTCGCGAGACCTTTCAGCTCGTCGGTGTATCGATCGCCTGCAACGGCCAGATCGCGCCGCTCAAGCAGTGGATATCGGCCGTGCGCGCAGCGTCGCGCAACGCCGAACTGATCGTCATGGTGGGAGGGCAGCTGTTCGTCGACCGGCCCGACCTCGTGCTCGAGGTCGGCGCCGATGCGACGGCCTCCCATGGTCCGGGTGCCGTCCTGCTTGCCGAGAAGCTGCTGGCGGACTCGACAACCAATCTCGAAACGTGTTGGTCCAACTGAAACGCTGTGGAAGGGAAGCCAGACGGCGATGGAGATTCTCGCCCCTCGCGGGGCTGCGAATGCATTCCGGGCCCCTGATGGTGCGCTGGGCACGCTCGAAGATGCGGATGCCGCGCGCCTGATCGCCGCTACGGCAGATATCGCCCTCGTCGTAGACGACGGAGGGCTGATTCGCGACGTTGCCTTTGCGAGCGACGACCTCTGGCAGGAGGAGTATCGCGGCTGGCTCGGGCGGCCGTGGGTCGACACCGTCACGGTCGAAAGCCGGCCGAAGGTGGAGGCACTTCTGCGCGATGCCGCCGCGCGGGCGGCGCCCCGCTGGCGCCACGTGAACCACCCGTCGGGCCGCGGCGCGGACCTGCCGGTTCGCTACTCCGCAGTGAAGGTCGGCACGGAAGGGCGCGTGGTCGCCATCGGCCGCGACCTGCGGGGCGTGGCGACGCTGCAGCAGCGTCTCGTCGACGCGCAACAGGAGATGGAGCGCGAATTCGCGAAGCTGCGCAGCACCGAGACCCGCTACCGCCTGCTGTTCCAGATCGCGTCCGAGGGCGTCCTGATCGCCGACGCGTCGTCGCTCCGCATCTCCGAAGCCAATCCGGCCGCGCTGGAACTGCTCCACCCGACGTCGCGGAAGGTGATCGGCCGGGTCCTGACGGATCTCTTCGAGCCGACGTCCCAGACCGATCTCCAGATGCTCGTCGGAACCGCGCGAACCTCCGGCCGTGCCGACCAGCGCCGGCTGGACCTCGCCGGCGAGGGCGTCAGCGTCAACGCTGCCGTGTCGTTGTTCCGGCAGGAAAGCGCTGCGCATCTGCTGTTCCGGCTGTCGCCCGCCGACGGGGTCACGCGCATACCGGCCGGCGGCCAGCGCTCGCCGGTCGAGGACGTCGTCGAGAAGCTGCCGGACGGCTTCGTCGTCGCCGACCCCGAATGGCGGGTCATGGCGGCCAACGCGGCGTTCCTCGATCTCGTGCAGCTGCCGTCCGAGGCGCAGGCGCGCGGTACGCCGCTGGACGAGTGGATCGGACGACCGGGCGTCGAGTTCGGGGTGCTGGCGACCAATCTCCGCCAGCACGGCTCGCTCCGGAACTTCGCGACGGTGGTGCGCAACGCTTATGGGTCTGTGACGCAAGTCGAGCTGACCGCGGTTGCGGTTCCCGATGGCGAGACGCCGTGCTACGGCTTCACCGTCCGGGCTCTGCGCCGCCCGCCGGCTCCCATGCCGGGCCGCGAACTGCCGCACTCGGTCGAGCAGCTCACCGAGCTGGTCGGTCGCGTGTCGCTCAAGGACATCGTCCGTGAATCGACCGACATCATCGAGCGGTTCGCGATCGAGGCTGCGCTCGATCTGACCGGCGACAACCGCGCCTCGGCGGCCGACATGCTGGGGCTGAGCCGCCAGAGCCTCTACGTCAAGCTGCGCCGCTACGGTCTGGGCGACCTCGACTCGCGCGACGAGTGAGCGCCATGGACTCTGATCTCCTGGGGCTCGTCGAACTGCTGCTCGTTTTCGGGCTTGTTCTCGGGCTCAGCTTCTGGGAGCTGGCACGCCTGCGCCGCGCGAACCGGGAGGCGGCCGAACGCGATCGTTCGAACCGCTGACGCCCTACAGCAGCCGCCGCGGCATCCGGAACGGCAGCAGCAGTTTCACCCACGGCGTCGCGAACCGGGTCAGCGAGAGACTTTCCGTCACCGCCGTCACGGTCTGCCCAAGGACTTCCGACTGCACGACCGAGCGGGTGTAGAACGGACCGTCCTCCAGCGCCTGGACGAGGCGAACCGTCCCGTCGGACCGCGTCGCGCGGCCGAGCCGCCAGGTGCTGCGCGGCAGGCTGACGCCGGGCGGCGGGCGGATGTCCGTCGCCTGTCCGCCTGCGTTGACGTGGAGTGCGATATCGGGACGCGCGCGCCCGTCCCGGTCTTCGACGTCGTAGAAGATGGCGGCCTCGCCGCCGCCGAGCTGCGCTCGCGACCACGTCCAGCCGCGGAACGCATCCTCCAGCGGCTCGTCGCCGTCGTTGGTGTCGAAATAGGCGTGCCCCGTCCAGGATGACGATGGCCGCTCGAGCGAAACCTCGACCCGCGCCGCCGGCGCGATCGGCCGCCAGCGGTGCCGCCCGGCGGCGTCGAGCAGGAACCCGCGCCCGTTGATCGCGGCCGGCCGCAACCGCACGGTGCCGCGCACGCGCGACGGCAGCGGAACGGCGATCTCGTCGAGATCGAGCGTCAGCACGTCGCCGTCCCACGTCATTCGGCTCGGACCGATGCCGAGGCTCGCACTGGTCTGTGACACCGCGTGTCGCCGGCGCTCCGTCATCGTCCAGCGGCGATGCTCGCCGTAGAGCGCCACGTTGAACGCGCAATGATCGAGCGGATCGCGCCGCCCGGCCCAGGCGTAATAGGGCGAGAACACGCTGCCGAGAAGCGCGATCACCGTCAGCCCGTGCCGGCCGTCGTCGCTCAGCGCGTCGACGTACCACCAGGCATAGCCGCCGGGCGGAACCGGCCGGTCGAAACGCGGGTCGGTGGACGGAGGTCCCGCGTTACCTGGTCCGCCACCAGCCGGCCTGAAAGCGCCACCATCGGAACCCCCGCCCCCGGGTGCACGCTCCCACCCGCCAGATAGAGGCCCCGCAGCCGGCTGCTGCTGCCCGGTCGCGTGAACGACGCTCTCCAGCCGTGCGAGGCCGCCCCGTAGAGCGCGCCTCCGGTGCCGGGGAACAGCCGTTCGAAATCCGAGGGCGTCGTCGCTCGCGCCGGTTCCGCCGTCGCGATCCGGACGTTGCAGCGGTCGAGAAGCTCGCGGGTCCGTCGTTCGCATGCGGCGATCTCCGTGCTGTCGTAGTCGTGGACATCGCCGTCGGCCGGCGCATTGATCAGCAGGAACAGTCGTTCCGCGCTTTCCATGGCCGGGCCGTTCGCCGGCCTGTCGGCGGCGCACAGATAGACGGTCGGCTCCGACGGCACGCGCCGTTCGCGGAAGATGGCGCGGAACTCAGCTTCATAGTCATCGGAAAAGAAGACGTTGTGCCGGTCGGGCTCGAGCCCCAGCGGCCGCCCGAGCAGCGCGAAGGTCACGGCGGACAGCGACCGGCTGCCGCGGCGCAAAGCGGGAACGGCCGTGCGCGCCGCTTTGCCGAAGAGGCCTGCTGCGGCCGCGCCGATGTCAGCGTTGAGAACGACCGCGTCGGCCTCCAGCTTTTCGCCGGACGCGAGGGTAACCGCCCGGACGCGGCCGGCGCCCGCCTCAATGGCCGTTACTGTGGCGCCATAGCGCAACGCTGCTCCGCTGCGCGACGAGAGGTCCGCGAGCGCCTCGGCGAGGCGCTGCATGCCACCGCGCACGCTCCAGACTCCCGCCTGCTCGACGGCGGCGATCAGCATCAGGGTTGCCGGCGCTGCGAAAGGCGAGGAGCCGCAATAGGTCGCGTAGCGGCCGAACAGCTGCCGCAGCCGCGGATCGGCGAAATAGTCGCCGAGCTTGGACCAGAGGGTGCGATGCGGCGCGATCGCGAGCAGACCCGGAAGGCCCTGCCAGCCGCAGCGGCGAACGAGATCGAGCATGCCCGGCCGGCTGGCACGCATGAACGTGCGGTCGAGCGTCTCGACCATCCGGCGCGCGTCGGCCCCGAACCGCCGGTATCCCGCTGCTGCGGCAGGACCGGCGAAGGCCGCGATCGCCTCGGCCGATCGGCCGGCGTCGGCGTGGAGATCGAGCGTCGCGCCTCCGGGCCAGGCATGCCTCGCCAGCACGTCGAGCCGGTCGAGCGTCACGTGATCCGCCAGCGACGCGCCGGCATCGTCGAACAGCTCGTCGAAGACCTGCCGCATCGTCAGCACGGTCGGCCCGGTGTCGAGGCGGGAGGAGCCGACCGCCAGCTCACGCATCTTGCCGCCCGGCGACTCGGCCCGCTCGACGATCGTGACGGCGAAGCCCGCCATCGCCAGGCGTTGTCCGGCGACCAGGCCGCCGATCCCGGCGCCGATCACGACGATCCTGTGCTGAGCAGCGATCTGCGAACTCCCGACGGAATGACGTTGCACGCTCGTCCCGCCTCTGTCTATATTTCGTGACAGTCACGACTGACAATCAACATTTACAGTCGGGCCGCGGAGGAACCCCCATGGATGTCCGGACGCTGACGCCCTCCGAGGCCCGCCTTGCCGATCCGGCGCCAGGCCAGGTCGATCCTCGTGACGCTGGGCCGTGCACGACGGTGCAGTCTCGTCATGCGGGCCGTGCGGCGCAGGTTCGAACCGCAACCACGAAGACGCGGCCGGACGACGCCACGCTGATCGAGACGACGCTCGAGAAGGCGTTCGGACGGTTCGCCGTGCCGGGCGCGCCGCCGAGGCTGGCCGCGGCCATGCGGCACGCGGTTTTCCCGGGTGGCGCGCGGGTCCGACCGCGGCTGTGCCTGTCGGTCGCTGCGGCCTGCGGCATCGAGGATGCAGCCGCCGCTGCCGCCGCGGGATCGGCGATCGAGCTTCTGCACTGCGCATCGCTCGTGCACGACGACCTGCCCTGCTTCGACGATGCCGCGCTGCGGCGCGGCAAGCCCTCCGTCCACGCGGCCTACGGCGAGCCGTTGGCGGTGCTGACGGGCGACGCGCTGATCGTGCTCGCCTTCGAGACGCTCGCACGCGGTCTGTCGCGTCGGCCAGCGCGCATGGCCGAGACGTTGCTGATCGTCTGCCGTTCCGTGGGGATGCCGCACGGCATCGTCGCCGGCCAGGCCTGGGAGAGCGAGCCGATGGCATCGCTCGAAACGTATCAGCAGGAGAAGACCGGCTCGCTATTCGTGGCGGCGACGACCGCCGGAGCGGCGGCTGCCGGCGCAGACCCGGCAAGCTGGTACATGCTCGGCGAGCGGCTGGGCGAAGCCTATCAGATCGCTGACGACATCCGCGACGTGACCGCGCGACCCGAGGAGATCGGCAAGCCCGTCGGCCAGGACGCGGCGCTCGGCCGGCCGAGCGCCGTCGCCAAGCTGGGCGTCGACGGGGCGATCCGGCAGCTCAAATGGCTGATCGCCTCGGCCGTGGAGTCGATTCCGCCCTGTATCGGTGCCGACGAGCTCCGGGCGCGAATCCTGATGGAGACCCGGCTGGTCCTCCCGAAGGAGTTGATGCAGCGCGCCGCCTGACGGCCGCTGGTGCCCGGTTCTCGGGGCGACGCGCTGGCGACGATCCGGGAGGCGCTGCTGAGTCGCCGCGACAGGCTGCTGGCGAATCCCCGTTTCCATCGCGCCGCCGCCCGGCTCTGGCCGCTGCGCGGCATCGCCAGACGTGAAGCGCGGGCACTGTTCGACCTGTGCGCCGGCTTCGTCTACGCGCAGATCCTCCACGCCTGCATCGAGCTCGACCTGTTCGAGCGCCTGGCGGCCGGGCCGCTGACCCTGGACGATCTCGCGCGCGATCTCGATCTGCGGCACGACGCCGTCGAACGCCTCGTGGATGCGGCCGTCTCGCTGCGCCTGCTCGCCTGGCGCGGGCACGATGCGAGGGGACACGATGCGGGCGGACGGCGGCGGGTCGGCCTCGGGATGCGGGGTGCTGCCCTGCGCGGCAATCCGGGCGTCGCCGCGATGGTCCGTCACCACGCCGTGCTCTACGCCGATCTCGCCGATCCCGTCGGCCTCCTGCGCCGCGGGCGAGGGCGGCTTGCGGACTTCTGGCCCTATGCCGCCGGCGAGCGGCACGATCTCGACCGCGCTGCCGTCGCGCCCTACTCGACCCTGATGGCGGCATCGCAGGCCTTCGTGGCCGAGGACCTGCTCGACGCCTACCCCTTCACCCGCCATCGGCAGTTGCTCGACGTGGGCGGGGGCGACGGGACGTTCCTCGCCTCCGTCGCCGCGGGCGCCCCAGCGTTGCGGCTTGCCCTGTTCGACCTGCCGGCGGTCGCGGCGCTTGCGGCAGCGCGGCTGGCCGAGCGCGGATTGTCGGCGCGGGCGACCGCACATGGCGGCGACTTTCTGGCCGATCCGCTGCCTGGAGGCGCCGATCTGATCTCGCTCGTGCGGATCGTCCACGACCATGACGACCGCGCGGTCGCGACGCTGCTTGCCCGCATCCACCGGGCATTGACGCCCGGCGGCACGCTGCTGATCGCGGAGCCGTTCGCCGGTACGTCCGGCGCCGAGCCGGTCGGGGCGGCCTATTTCGGCTTCTACCTGCTGGCGATGGGCAGCGGCCGCGCGCGCCGCCCCGAGGAGCTGCGGCAGATGCTGTCGGCCGCCGGCTTCGCCGCCGGCCGCGCCGTCCGGATGCCGCGCCCGCTGCTGCCCGGCCTGATCACGGCACGAAAACCCCGGTCATGAACAGGCATGTAAATTACGCTTGACATAAGTTGATGTAAATTTAGGCTGACGGATACGGCTGATTGCCCGTTTCCGGGTTCGGCCAGCAGGACGTGCCGCAGCGATGGAAACCCTCGCAATCATTCTCGAACGACCCGAGCATCTGATGCTCGGTCGGCTCGACATCGCCGCCCCCGGCGATGCCGACGTCGTCGTCGACGTTGATTGGAGCGGCATCAGCACGGGCACCGAACGCCTCCTCTGGTCCGGTCAGATGCCGCCTTTCCCGGGCATGGGTTATCCGCTCGTGCCGGGTTACGAATCGGTCGGGCGCGTCGCGGAAGCCGGTGCCGACGCCGCGCACGCCGTCGGCGACCACGTCTTCGTTCCGGGTGCGCGCTGCTTCGGCGCCGTCCGCGGCCTGTTCGGCGGCGCGGCCGCCCGCCTCGTCGTCCCCGGAAGCCGCGCGCTGCCGATCGGCGGCGACCTGGGCGAGCGCGGCGTCCTGCTCGCTCTGGCCGCGACGGCGCGTCACGCCCTCTCGGGAGGCGAGCATCCGGATCTCATCGTCGGCCACGGCGTGCTCGGCCGGCTCATGGCGCGGCTCGCGGTCGCCGAAGGCGGCAGCCCCGTGGTCTGGGAGTCGAACGCCGCCCGGCGCGTCGGTGCCGAGGGGTACGAGGTCGTCGATCCGACCGCCGACGATCGGCGCGACTATCGTACGATCCACGACGTCAGCGGCGATTCCACGCTCCTCGACGCGCTGATCGGGCGGTTGGCCTTCGGCGGCGAGGTCGTTCTCGCCGGGTTTTATGCTGCACCGCTCGGCTTCTCGTTTCCGCCGGCCTTCATGCGCGAGGCGCGCATCCGCGTCGCGGCGCAGTGGCAGCCGGCCGATCTCCTCGCCGTGCGCGATCTCGTCTCGGCCGGGCGCCTGTCGCTCGATGGGCTGATCACGCACCGCCGCAGCGCGGCGGAGGCCGACGATGCCTACCGCACCGCCTTCGGCGACCCTTCCTGCCTGAAGATGATCCTCGACTGGAGAGCCCTCTCATGAACGCCCACGTCATCATCAAGGGCCCGGCCAGGACCAGCATGCAGGACGAGCTGCGCGCCGAAGCCGCGATCGAGCCCGATCCCGTGGCCACCGGCGAGGTCAAGAAGGAGACGCAGATCATCGCGATCTAC